>NZ_JVPL01000011.1:0-14190 GCF_001054655.1 Bacillus sp. 220_BSPC | reverse complement strand
GGGTTCAGAATTTTTTAATTCCGAACCCCTTTTGTCTACAAACTGAAAGGACGATTCAATAAATGAATCGTCCTTTTTTATTTATTTCATAACAATGTAATTGATGGAATTATTCATAAAAAAATAAAGTTAACTACAAAATAGTGAAACAAATTATAAAATTATCATTAAATTATAATAAATTATTCTGAATTTTTCTTATAGAATGAAAATATAACAAAAACAAGGGGGAAATGAGAATGAATACGATTACAAATAAGGTTATACGCTATAGAGGCACTGATTTGAATACGAAAGGTTGGCAACAAGAGGCAGTGCTTAGAATGCTGATGAATAATTTGGATCCTGAAGTCGCCGAACGTCCTGAGGATTTGGTGGTATACGGAGGGATTGGGAAAGCAGCACGTAACTGGGAATGCTTTGATGCAATCGTCAAATCACTAAAAGAGCTTGAAGAAGATGAAACTTTACTTGTCCAATCTGGGAAACCGGTAGCAATTTTTAAAACGCATACGGATGCACCCCGTGTCCTGATTGCCAATTCAAATATCGTCCCGGCGTATGCGAACTGGGAAACATTCCATGAACTTGATAAAAAGGGATTGATGATGTATGGGCAAATGACAGCAGGGAGCTGGATATATATTGGCTCTCAAGGCATCGTACAGGGTACATACGAGACATTTGCCGAGCTAGCAAAACAACATTTCAATAACTCGTTGAAAGGCACCATCACTCTTACGGCTGGTCTAGGCGGCATGGGTGGGGCACAGCCACTGGCAGTTACGATGAACGGCGGGGTCTGTATCGGAATTGATGTTGATGAAACAAGAATTGACCGGAGAATCGAGACTCGTTATACCGATGTGAAAACGGATTCTTTGGATGAAGCCATTCGTTTAGCCAAAGAAGCTAAACTTGCTGGAAAAGCATTATCGATTGGTTTGATTGGGAATGCTTCAGATATTCTTCCGGAAATGATTGCAAGGAACTTCATTCCGGATGTCTTGACGGATCAGACTTCCGCCCATGATCCGCTTAATGGATATACACCTTCAGGTATGTCAATGGTGGAAGCGGCAGAATTAAGGAATGCCAATCCAGAAGAGTATATTAAACTCTCTAAAGCTTCAATGGCCAAACATGTAAGAGCGATGCTTGAAATGATGGAAAAAGGAGCCGTGACGTTTGATTATGGCAATAATATCCGTCAAGTTGCGAAAGATGAAGGCGTAGAAAATGCTTTTGACTTCCCTGGCTTCGTTCCAGCATATATCCGTCCACAATTTTGTGAAGGAAAAGGTCCATTCCGTTGGGTCGCTTTATCTGGTGATCCAGAAGATATTTATAAAACAGACCAAGCCATTTTACGTGAATTCGCTGATAATGAGCATTTATGTAACTGGATTAGAATGGCTCAAGACAAAATCCAGTTCCAAGGTCTTCCTTCCCGTATTTGCTGGCTTGGTTATGGGGAGCGCGCCCGTTTTGGTAAAATCCTTAATGATATGGTTGCAAGCGGTGAATTGAAGGCCCCGATCGTGATTGGACGTGACCATTTGGATTCAGGATCTGTCGCTTCTCCGAATCGTGAAACGGAAGCCATGAAGGATGGTTCGGATGTAGTGGCTGACTGGCCGATCTTAAATGCAATGGTGAACGCAGTGGGAGGTGCAACCTGGGTATCCGTACATCATGGCGGTGGCGTAGGAATGGGATACTCCATGCATGCTGGCGTGGTAATTGTGGCAGACGGAACCGAAGAAGCAGCAGCCAGGATTGAGCGAGTGCTGACAACGGACCCTGGGATGGGCGTTGTGCGCCATGTTGATGCAGGATATGAACTTGCAGAGGAAACAGCCCGTGAAAGAGGTATTAATATCCCGATGCTTGGTAAAGGAATTGATAAAAAATGACAAAGCCAATTTGGATAAAACATGCCACTCAACTTGCTACCCTTACTTCTGAAAGGAAAGGGCCGCGTTCCAAAGAGGGAATGTCGGAGCTTGGTTTGATAGAGGATGGAAGTATATGGATGGAATCTGGGTTGATCCAAGCTGTCGGGACAACCAAGGAATTGGAAAAACTCTATGCTGATAGAATGCATGAAGCTGAAGTTTTCGATGCTACTGGCCATTTGGTGACACCAGGGCTTGTTGATCCCCATACGCATGTTGTATATGGGGGAAGTCGTGAGCGTGAATTCGAAATGCGTCTGGAAGGTGCAACATATATGGACATCATGAACGGGGGAGGGGGCATTCATGCAACCACCCGCATGACAAGGGAAGCAAGTGAAGAAGAGTTGATGGAACAAACCATACGACGCCTTGATTCGTTTCTCGCTCATGGTGTGACTACAGTAGAAGGTAAAAGCGGTTATGGAATGAATTTGGAAACCGAATTGAAGCAGTTGCGGGTGATGAAGAAGTTACAGGAAGAGCATCCGATTGATCTAGTTCCTACCTTCATGGGAGCCCATGCGGTTCCAAAGGATTATAAAGGCCGTGAGGATGAATTTGTCGATCACCTGATTAATGATATGCTTCCAATCGTCGCTGAAGAAAAGCTTGCTGAATTCAATGATGTGTTTTGTGAAAAAGGGGTTTTTACCCCTGAACAATCAGAGCGGATATTAAAGGCGGGGAAAAAGTACGGCTTGATCCCTAAAATTCATGCTGATGAAATTGAGCCTTACGGGGGAGCCGAACTAGCTGCTAAAATCGGGGCTATATCAGCCGAGCATTTATTAAAGGCCACCGAAGAGGGAATTCAATCCATGGCTAAGTCAGGAACCATTGCCTGCTTGCTTCCAGCCACAGCTTTGTATTTAAGGGAAGATGCGGCCCCAGGACGGCGAATGGTTGATGAAGGTGTAGCTGTTGCCATTTCGACCGATTGCAATCCCGGATCCTCGCCGACGACTTCCATGCCGCTTGTCATGAACCTGGCATGCATCTCGATGCGGCTGACCCCTGCTGAAGCGCTTACCGCGGCAACATACAATGCTGCTTGTGCAATCAACAGACAGGAAAAGATAGGTTCACTTGAAGTGGGAAAACAAGCGGATGTCGTTTTATGGAATGTTGAAAACTATCAGGAGTTGCAATATTTATTTGGGGTTAACCATGTTAAGACAGTATGGAAAAACGGTGTTCAAGTTGTGAATGATAAAGTGAAGTCTGGATCCAAAAGCCTTACGGGCCTTTAAAAATCAGTATTCTCAATCAATGTCTACCCATTCCATCCGCTGAAAAATTCAGGGGATGGAATGGGCTTTTGGAAGTATTAACAAATGTAATGGTGCTGAATAGTAGGATGAAATTTATCATCCTACGCATTTTCAGCATTAAACACTTTACCACTTTACAGTGAGATTTAATGAAAGTATTTTAAGGAATTCGTGGAAATGAATCTTCCATGTGGAGGGAATTTTATGTGGATAATCACTATCCATTCGAAAAAAGGCATAAAAATGTTTGAGTTTAGCACAGAAAAGGAAGCAAGGGAAAGATTTGAGGTAATGGAAGGCTGTAAAATCCTTAGTGAAGTCATTTATTTCAATGATAAACAATTGATTGAAACTTAAACTATATTATCTTATAAAATAGAAATTAAAAGGTAGAATGATTTGATATAGTTTATAAAAAGAGTATATTTCATAATATTCTTTGCTCAATTTTTTTATGGTATTAAGCTTAATCGTTCCATTCAATTTCAGCGCCACTCACGGAGTGTTACAGTTCTAGTGTTTTTTTTGAATCAATATATCTGATAAATCAAAATATGGAGGGGATTCTTTGAACGAACAAAAATTCACGATTGACGATGCCCCATTTAATAGGTTTCATTTTCGAATTTCAGGACTTACATTCGGTTCCAGCTTTTGTGATGGCTATTCTCTAGGAATCATTGCGATGGCCCTGACAGTATTCGGGCCTCAGATGAATATGAATTCATTGTGGACAGGGCTGATCGGCAGCTCTGCTTTAATCGGTCTGTTTGCGGGATCTTTAATACTTGGAAGACTTTCTGACCGTGTAGGAAGACAGAAAATCTTTCTCGTAAACTTTTTACTCATCACGGTAGCTACTATTTTACAATTTTTTGTTAGCAGCCCGGAAGAGCTTTTTATTTTACGGTTGCTGATTGGTTTTGGACTTGGAGGGGATTACGCTGTAGGTACGACCTTGCTTGCCGAGTTTTCTCCCAAAAAGTATCGCTCCTCGCTCCTCGCGTCTATAAACGTAGTGTGGACGCTTGGTTATGTTGCATCAAACTTTGTTGGTCATTACTTGGGCCAGATTGGTTCAGATTCATGGCGTTGGATGCTTGTCAGCGCTGCCATTCCGGCAATTGTGGTTTTGATTTTAAGAATAGGGACGCCTGAATCACCAAGGTGGCTTGTCAGCATGGGGCGTGTCGAAGAAGCTCGCCAGATTGTAAAAAAACACCTTGGTGCGAACGTTGAAATGGGAGAAACGGCGACTGGCACAGAAAATCAAAAGACTCTGGGGTTTCGTGGGCTTTTCAGTAAAAGGCTTCGTAAGCGGTTGGCTTTTGGTGGAATATTCAAATTGACCCTTGTTATTCCCTACTTTGCCATTTACACTTTCCTGCCTTCCATACTTAGTACAATGGGTTTTGAACAGAACTTTTTTGCCGATACCATGTTAAATCTATTCTTGCTTGTCGGGGCAATTATTGGTCTTTGGCTGCTTGCAAAATTTTCTCGTAGAGGATTTACCATCGGGGCTTTCACAATCCTAACTGTTTCATTGTTTTCACTCAGCTTCTTACACAATGGTTCTCAATTCTTAATGTTGGTAGCCTTCTTGATCTTTACTTTTTTCATGTCAGCAGCATCGAACCTTACATTAGTATACCCAGCAGAGCTTTTTCCAACTGAAATCCGTGGCTCGGGAATAGGTATGGTTACGGCAATTAGTCGGATTGGTTCTGCAATTGGAACATTTCTGCTTCCTGTTTCTTTAAGTTCATTCGGATTAAGTGCCTCAATGGCAGGAATGGCAGCCATTCTGCAGGTGGGCTTGATCGTATCGATCGCCTGGGCACCTGAAACGAAGAATCTTTCTTTACATGAAGCAAGTGATCCATTGCTAGAAACGGAGAATTCTCCAAAAGGAACCGCTATTCCCTTTACAAAAAATGAAAAAATAACATAAGATAACTTCCAGTAAATAAATGAGAAGGACCAAAACTTTTTTCTCCTTCTTTGATGAGTCATAAGAGAGGAGATGTATAAGGATGACAACTGCCGATTGTTTACATCCTAAGGATATTAAAGAGGTTGTACTAGGGGATGACGCCATCTCAATCCAAGAGGTAATTGCGGTTGCAAGATATGGGGCGATGGTTTCCTTTACACGAACATATTGTGATAGGGTGAATAAATCACGTAGCTTAATAGACAAGTTTTTAGATGAAAATCGATTGATTTATGGTGTAACTACGGGTTTTGGCAGTAATATGACCGAGGTGATTTCTCCAAAGGACGCAGAAACCCTTCAACGGAATATTGTTCGTTCACATGCCGTTTCTGTTGGGGAAACTCTTGAAAAAGAAGTCGTAAGGGCCATTCAATTGATGATCCTAGTGAATTTAGGCCAAGGGTATTCAGGAGTTCGTTTACAGGTATTAAATCTAATTGCTTCACTATTAAATCACGATATCATTCCGTATGTTCCAGGTGATGGGTCAGTGGGGTATCTTTCTCCCGAAGCTCACATGGCCTTAGTGGTGATGGGTGAGGGGAAGGCATGGTATGAAGATGAGCTCTTACCTGGCATGGAAGCTTTAGGGAAAGCGGGATTAACACCTGTTACGTTGGGTGCTAAAGAAGGATTGGCACTTACAAGCGGGACTACTTCCGTCACCGCGATGGCTGTCCTGGCTTTATACAATAGCATGCAGGCGGCGAAAACCGCTGATATTACGGGAGCCATGTCCTTAGAAGTGCTGAAAGGTACTATAAAAGCATTTGATCCCCGTCCCCACTCATTGAAAAAACATGAGGAACAGGCTAAGACAGCCAGAAATGTATCAAGGATTCTTGAAGGTAGCCAAATCATTGATACATACAAGGAACATAGATTACAAGATGCACTTAGCTTACGATGCATTCCACAAGTCCATGGAGCCATAAAAAGAGTATTGAAAGACGCTGCTGTATCAATCGGGAATGAAATGAACTCTGTAAGTGACAATCCTCTGATTTTTCCTGAAGAGGAAGATGGAATTGGCCTGATGGCTGGGAATTTTGATGGTTCATTTGTTGGGATTTATGCGGATGCGATATCCATAGCGTTAGCAAACTTAGCAAAAATAACAGAACGCAGAATAGATCGCCTTGTAAACCATCACCTTAGTGAATTACCTAATTTCTTAGTGGTTAATCCAGGTTTAAATAGTGGCTACATGATTCCGCAATATACAGCTGCCGGGCTATTAAATGAAATCAGGGTGCTCTCGCATCCAGCGACAATAGATAATATCCCTACATGTGCAAATCAAGAAGACGTGATAAGTTTTGCCTATTTTGCTTCGAGGAAAGCATATCGGATTTCGAAGAAACTTGAATATATTTTAGCCATTGAATTGATGACGGCAACACAAGCAATGGATTTTCATCTACCTTTGAAACCGTCACCTGTTACGGAGGAGGTATATCATTTAGTTCGGAGCGAAGTCCCGATGGTTGAAGAAGATCGCTTTTTTCATCCTGACATTGAAGCGATTTATAGGCAAATTCATGAAGGGGAAATAGTGAAGCTCGTTGAAAGGGCGATCGGGGAAATAGAGTTCTAAAACCATGTGGAAGCTGTTTTACTTTATTTTATAAGGTAAAATGGCTTCCTTTTTTTAAAATGAAGGACCATATTTAAAGGAGGAGGGATGAAAGATGCATTATGATGTAATTGTAATTGGAGCTGGATCCATGGGAATGTCTTCAGGTTATTATCTATCAAAAAAAGGACAAAAAGTATTATTATTGGATTCCTTTGCTCCTCCTCATAATAAGGGGAGCCATCACGGGGAAACAAGAATTATTAGGCATGCTTATGGTGAAGGCAGGGAGTATGTTTCTTTGGCACTTAAATCACAAAAGCTTTGGGGTGAATTGGAAAGAATTTCGGGTCAACAATTATTTCTTCCAACGGGGGTCCTGAATGCTGGAAGCCAAAATTCCCCTTTCATTAAACAAGTGAAAGCAGGATCAAAGGAATATGGTTTACCTATGAAAATATTGGATAACCATGAAATTCATGATAGGTGGCCAGGAATAACACTGCCGGAAGACTACATTGGGTGCTATGAATCGACTTCGGGTGTGTTGAAAAGTGAAGAGTGCTTAAGGGCGTATCAACAACTTGCGAAATCCCATGGTGCCGACATCATTGTAAACAGTGAAGTAAGGAATATAGTTGCTCATAGTAACGGGGTCACGGTTATAACGGATGAACAGACATTCCACTCGGAATCTTTAGTGGTTGCAGTTGGGGCGTGGGCACCGAAAATATTGGCGATGTTAGATTTGAATCTCCCGCTGGAACCCATCAGAAAAACATTTGCCTGGTTTCATGCAAATGAAAAATTATATAATCATAATGATTTTCCGGCTTTTACTTTTGATACTTCAGTTGGTACATACTATGGCTTTCCTAGTATAAATGGTTCTGGACTGAAAATAGGGAGACATGATGGAGGACAGCGGATCAATCCTGATGGCTGTATCAAGTGTTTTGGTGAATTGGATGAGGATGAGGGAGATTTGATGAGGTTTTTAGGGCAATTTATGCCTGCTGATCAAAAAATGAAATATGGTAAAACTTGCATCTACACCATGACCCCTGATGAGCATTTTATAGTGGATAAACATCCTTATTATCCACATATTGCTATAGCGGCAGGTTTCTCTGGACACGGTTTTAAGTTCAGCAGTGTCATGGGAGAAATTTTGAGTGACTTGATTATCTCTGGTACGACCAAGGAAGATATTTCATTGTTTTCGATTAACCGATTTTGAATTAATAGACTCCAAACATAAAAACTGTAATCATGGCCGTTGCTTCCTTTCAAAGGAAACAACGGCTTTTTTGTATCAAACTGTAATGTTAGGTTTTCTAACAAAATATTGTCGAAATAATTAAAATATGCTAGAATGAGAATATTCCGAAATATGAAACTAAGGTTCCGAATTTCGGAACATACGCATTTGAATGATTGAAGGAGTACTTACATATTTTTAAGGTTTACTAAAATTTCCGTTATTAAAGGAGAGGGTAGTATGAACAAGGTTGATTTGAATTGTGATTTAGGAGAAAGTTTTGGCGCTTACCGGATGGGTAATGATCAAGAGATTTTGGATTATGTAACATCTGTCAATGTAGCTTGTGGATTCCACGCCGGTGATCCGACAGTCATGAGAAAAACGGTTCAGCTTGCTTTAGGGAAAGAAGTCAAAATCGGAGCCCACCCAGGTTTACAGGATTTAATAGGATTTGGCAGACGCAATATGAATATTTCTCCACAGGAAGCTTATGATATTGTCGTCTATCAAATTGGAGCATTAAATGGCTTCCTGCAATCCGAAGGCGGAAGTATGCAGCATGTGAAACCGCATGGGGCTTTGTACAATATGGCCGCAAAGAACAAAGAGTTATCCATGGCCATTGCCGAAGCGGTTTATAAAGTGAATCCCGAGCTTATCTTATTTGGTTTGTCGGGCAGTGAATTAATACGAGCCGGACAGGCTATCGGATTGCAAACAGGGAGTGAAGTATTTGCCGATCGCACCTACCAACATGATGGTTCATTGACTTCCCGATTGGAAAAGGACGCACTGATTGAAAACGATGATGTTGCAGTTGCCCAAGTCATTCGCATGGTGAAGGAAGGGAAGGTACTGTCCCAGCAAGGCTCAGATGTGGCTTTAAAAGCAGATACCATTTGTATTCACGGGGACGGGGCACATGCTTTATCCTTTGCACGTCATGTCAAGGAATCTTTGCAATTATCTGAAATAAAAGTCAAGTCTTTTTCTTGAAAAAAAACTAAACAATCAGGGGGCAGATTCCATTGGAGCCAAACAAAAATACAACAGCACAGAAAAAGAATTTGACTAAGCCAAAAACGAACCGCACTTTATTGTTAGGTGCAGCATTCCTAATGGCAACATCGGCAATAGGACCAGGTTTTTTAATGCAAACGACCGTTTATACCCAAAGCCTTGCGGCAAGTTTCGGTTTCGTTATCCTTATTTCGGTCATTCTTGATATATTTGCCCAAACAAATGTATGGCGCATTATTGCTGTATCCGAAAAACGGGGTCAAGAGATTGCAAACATGGTCCTTCCTGGGCTGGGTTATGTACTGGCAGCACTGATCGTCATGGGCGGGCTGGCATTTAACATTGGAAATATCGCAGGAGCCGGATTAGGTCTGAATGCGATGACGGGAATATCCCCAACTACGGGGGCGGCAATAAGCGCAGTCATCGCCGTACTGATTTTTGTAGTGAAAGAAGCAGGGAAAGCGATGGATCGTTTTACGCAAATCGCTGGATTTTTCATGATTTGTTTGATGATTTACGTTGCATGGACAACCTCTCCTCCTGTAGGGGAAGCGGTAGTGAAGACCTTTGCCCCTGATAAAATCGATATTATCGCCATCGTTACATTAGTGGGTGGATCAGTTGGCGGCTACATTACTTTTGCGGGGGGCCATCGTCTATTGGATGCAGGCGTGAAGGGCGTTGACTCATTACCACAGGTCACGAAGAGCTCGGTAATGGGGATCTTGATAACGACTGTCATGCGCGTTGCCTTATTTCTGGCAGTACTGGGTGTTGTATCGAAAGGATTACAAATTAATCCGGATAACCCTGCAGCATCCGTTTTTCAACTGGCTGCGGGTAATATAGGATATAAAATCTTTGGTGTCGTCATGTGGGCTGCAGCGATCACGTCTGTTGTTGGAGCGGCATATACTTCGGTTTCATTTGTCAGAACCTTCAGCGAAAAGATAAATAAGAAGGCAAACTGGATAATCATTGGCTTTATAGCCGTATCGACCATTTGCTTTCTATTGATTGGTCAACCGGTTAAAGTATTGCTTATAGTTGGTGCCATTAATGGACTCATCTTACCAATTGCTCTTGGAACATTGCTTATTGCCGCATATAAGAAAAATATCGTGGGTGATTATAAGCATCCTTTATGGTTAACGATTTCCGGTGTATTCGTGGTAGTCATCATGGCGTTGATGGGCGTATATACATTAATGAAACAACTGCCAGCACTTTTTTAATGATCAATGAATGAAAATCCAATAAATAAAGGTGGAAGTGGCGTGCCAGTTTGTAACTTTCTTCCACTTCGTAATAGGAGATGAATACTAATGATCGACCTTTCTCAAGCTACCCCGGCTGAATTGCGTTCAATGATTCGAAACAACGAATTGATAAAACCGACTGCTGGCATGGCTAACGGTTATGCACAAGCGAACCTAGCCATCTTAAAAAAAGAGCATGCTTTTGATTTCTTATTATTCTGTCAGCGTAACCCTAAATCCTGTCCATTGCTGGATGTTACGGAAATTGGTTCACCCATTCCCGCATTTGCAGCAAAGTCTGGGGATATCCGCACCGATATTCCGAAATATAGGGTATATAAATATGGAGAATTAGTGGAAGAAGTAACGGATATCTCAAACTACTGGGAAGACGATATGGTTGGATTTTTAATTGGGTGCAGCTTTACATTCGAACACGCCCTATTAAATAATGATATATCGATTCGCCATATTGAAGAGGGATGCAATGTACCCATGTATAAAACCAATATCCCTTGTATTGAAGCAGGGATTTTTCATGGGAAAATGGTGGCTAGCATGAGGCCGATTCCACAAAAGGATGTGGTGAGGGCAGCTCAAGTGACATCGCGGTTTCCGGCCGTTCATGGCGCTCCAATCCATATTGGCGACCCTGAAGCGATCGGTGTTTCCAGCATTCAGCATCCGGATTTTGGTGATCCAGTAACGATTCGTGAAGGGGAAGTCCCAGTATTTTGGGCATGTGGTGTAACACCTCAATCCATTGCTATGGAAACTAAACCGGAGATCATGATCACGCATGCACCTGGACATATGTTCATAACGGACATTCGTGATGAAAAATTAGGAGTTTTATAACTGACAGAAAGAGATGATTCCTATGCCGGAAAAGCTTTTGAAAAAAACTGCATGTACACTTTCTCCATTAGGCGATTCCGCAATCGTGATAACATTCGGGAATGGAATGGAATACAGCGTTCACAAAAAAATAAAATTGTTAAAGGATTTGCTGGAAGATGAACCTTTTGCAGGGTTTATAGAATGTGTACCGGCTTATACCAATTTGACGGTTTTTTATGATCCACTCATTATTTATAAGGAACAAAATAAAAGCAATGGTAATGAAACCATATCTCCCTTTGAAGTGGTCCGTTCCATCTTGGAAATGAAATTACAGGATTTAAAAGAAGATAAGAAACTGATACATCGAACGGTTACCATTCCCGTGTGCTATGGGTATGAATATGGACCCGATTTGGAATATGTGGCCCGCTATAATGATTTGACTACTGATGAAGTCATTCATATTCATTCAACCGGTGAATATTTGGCTTATATGATCGGGTTCGCACCGGGTTTCCCGTTTCTTGGCGGACTTTCAGAGAACATCGCGACACCGAGGCGTTCCTCTCCCCGAATGACCATTCCGGCAGGGGCAGTAGGGATTGCCGGTATGCAAACGGGAGTATATCCCATATCAACGCCTGGTGGATGGCAATTGATCGGACAAACGCCAACCAAATTATTTTTACCGAATGTAAATCCTCCAAGTCTATTACAAGCAGGGGACATTGTGAAGTTCCATCCGATTACGGATCAAGAATATAAAGAAATGATTCTTAAGGAGGGGGTACAGTGAGCCTGCGCGTAATCAAACCGGGATTATTGACCAGTATACAGGATCTTGGAAGAAAAGGATTCAAGCAACATGGGGTGATTGTAAGCGGGGCGATGGATGCACATTCTTTACGAATTGCCAATATGTTGGTTGGCAATGAAGAAGGAGAAGCGGCCTTGGAAATTACATTAATGGGTCCGACCATTAAAGTAGAGAAAAATTGCCTGATTTCGATAACAGGTGGAAATTTATCACCTACACTTGATAATAAGGCGGTACCGATGTGGAAGCCCATTCTTGTGAAAAATGGATCGATTCTTCGATTTGAAGGGTGTAAATCAGGTTGCAGGGCGTACTTAACTGTAGCGGGAGGCTTTGCTATTCCTGAAGTTATGGAGAGTAAAAGCACATATCTAAGGGCTGGGATTGGCGGCTATTTGGGGAGGGCACTAAAGGCTGACGATGTCTTGGAGTTGAATGAACCTTCGAAAAATCTTGGTGATCGAACGTTCAAAGGTTCATTTTACTTCCCAAAGTGGTTTGTCAATGAGAAGGAGTTCATGCCAGGAGGAAAACCTCTCATCCGTTTCATCGATGGAAGCCAATATGAATATTTCACAGACTCAAGTAAAGATAGTTTTGTAGAGAGGTTATTTAAAGTTTCCAATCAATCCGACCGCATGGGATATAGAATATCGGGCCCTGCACTGAAATTAAAGAATAATGGGGAGTTATTATCCGAAGCGGTTACAAATGGGTCCGTTCAGGTTCCTCCAGATGGAAATCCGATCATCCTCCTTTCAGATAGCCAAACAACGGGCGGATATCCTAAGATAGCTCAGGTGATTACGGCGGATTTACCAATTATCGCTCAGGTTAAACCAGGGGAATCGATTCAGTTCTCACGGGTGAATTTAAAGGAGGCTGAACGGCTGTTCCTTCAAAAAGAACGGCAATTGAAGGAATTGAAAGTTTCAATTTCATTGGCCTTGAAAAAATGGTTGGATATATAATGCTTCTGCAATTATCGCAAAAGATGAGAAAGTACTCTTAAAGAGTGCTTTCTTTTATTGTTCACGCTTAAATATATATTTTACTGAAGGCATTACATCCCTTTTTTCATGTTTTATAATAGAATGATAGTTAAGGAAAACATGTATCATGAAAGGAGACATTGTATGCAGGCACATAACAAAACGGTCGTGAAATCCATGCAAATCCTAACCCTTTTCATAAATCATCCAAAACTGACCTTTAATGAAATGATGGAACTATCCAATTTGCCGAAAACGTCGTTACACCGTATGGTGGGATCTTTGGAGGAAATGGGGTTTCTAACAAAGGACGATGATGGGCACTATTCACTTGGATTGATATTCCTGCAGTTTGGTCAACTGGTAGGGGAGCGTTTGGATATCAGGTCAATCGCCTATCCGATCATGAAAGACCTACGGGATGATGTTGAAGAAGCGGTGAATTTAATTGTGAGGGATAAGGATGAAGCGATGTATATTGAAAAGGTGGATACCCTGCATCCTGTTCGTCTTTATACATCCATTGGAAGGCGTTCGCCATTGTACGCTGGCGATTCTCGAATCATCCTGGCATTTTTGCCACAAGAAGAGCGTGAAAATTATTTGGAAAACATCCGATTAAAACCAATCGCCATGGGAACGATTACGGATAAAACTAAACTCCGTCATGCAATGGATGAAGCGAGATCGAATGGTTACACGATAACTTCATCAGAACTTGAGGATTATACAAAAGCGGTGAGTGCACCGATACTCAATGGTAAAGATGAAATAGTAGCTGGTATTAGTGTCGCTGGGATTGAAGCAAGATTTCAGGAAGATCGCTTGCCTGAATTGATTGATAAAGTAACGAAAGCTGCCAAAGCCATTTCCGTGAAACTTGGTTCTCAAACACATTAATGAAAATAGAAAAGTCATTTCATTTTCGGAATATATTTTTCTGAAATAAGATAACTTATTTAAGATAGTTGATTCCTGCATTCTACATATAGGAAGTAAAGCCACCGCTTATGGTGGTTTTTTGTCATGTCACATGCCCAGTTGAACCAAAACGAAAAGGTGAACCATTAGGGGTTCAACTTTCAGACTGTAGACAAACTCGATGAAAATCGAGTTTGTCTACTTTTATGGCTTTTACAATTTGGACGTTGATTTCCACTCCAGGCACTCGCTTTCCGCGGGCGG
>NZ_JVPL01000099.1:0-272 GCF_001054655.1 Bacillus sp. 220_BSPC | reverse complement strand
AACTGAAAATGAGGTTTGAACGAAAAAAGACCTCTTGATAAGATGAATGTTTCCTAAGCTGGCCAGCTAAAAAGGACAAAACACATCTATTTGGAGGTCTACAATGAATAATAACCAAAATCATAAAACCACTCAAATGACTTCTGAAACCCTAATTGTCGGAGTAAATCCTAGCCAAGCACAATCATGTCGCGAGAGCACAGGATTTTAGAGGATTGGAACTGGGTAAAACGTGTTTCTTTGAAAATACGAAAGCAGGATTTCATTCGTTT
>NZ_JVPL01000098.1:0-6239 GCF_001054655.1 Bacillus sp. 220_BSPC | reverse complement strand
CTCCGTTGTAAGCCGCAATATAGATTTTTTTCATATCCTCCACCGATACTTCTCGTGGATTGGATGGAGTACAAGGATCCTCAACAGCTCCTGCTGCCATCTGGTTCAGGTGTTTTTCAAATTCTGCTTCTCCCACACCAAATTCCTTTAGTGTTAATGGCAGATTCAAAGATTTGTTTAAACGACGGATGAGGTCTGTTAACGAGTCAATCAATTCGTCATCCGTATTTCCGGTTAAACCAAGCATCCTTGCAATATCCGCATATCTTGAGCTTTCCGCCTTTCTATTATAATCAATCACATATGGCAAGTAGAGTGCATTTGCTGTACCGTGCGGAATTTCAAAAATGGCTCCGCTCTTATGGGCTAAGCTGTGGACAATTCCTAAAAATCCATTGGAAAAGGCCATGCCGGCTATGGCCTGGGCATAATGCATTTCTGCCCTTGCCTGTTTGTCACCTACTGCGGATTTTTCAATATTTTCTACCACTTGCCTAATCGACTGCATGGCCAGCGGATCAGTAAAAGAGTTGTGCAGGGTGGATACATATGCCTCAATGCCATGTGTCAATGCATCCATCCCCGTATAGGCTACAATCGAAGCAGGCATGGAATACGTCAGTTCAGGATCAACGATTGCAATGTCAGGCGTAATTTCATATCCAAAAACCGGATACTTCACTCCCTTATCATAGTCCGTAATAACGGAGAATGGAGATACATCACTGCCTGTTCCGCTAGTAGTTGAAATGGCAATAAAGCGAGCTTTTTCACGCAATGTTGGCAGTACATTTGGAGCCTTGATTTGGTCAAATGGCAGTTCGGGGTTTTCATAAAAAATCCACATCAGCTTAGCCGCATCAAGCGGAGATCCGCCGCCGGCAGCAATGATCCAATCCGGCTGGAATTCTTCCATCTTCTTGCCGCCGTTTTGAGCGGTTGTAATAGATGGATCGTTTTCAACACCTTCGATTAGTTGCGTCTCAATGCCTGCCTCTCGTAAATAAGTTTGGATTTTATCGAGATAACCGGATTTTTTTATCGATTGACCGCCAATAACAACCGTCGCTTTTTTCCCTTCAAGGGTTTTTAAAACTTCTAAGGATCCTTCTCCAAAATAAACATCTCTCGGAATAGTAAATCGATTCATATGTGTAAATTCTCCTTTTCTGTGGTGAAATTAGCAACTTTAAGGTTCCCTTATCCATTTTTTTGAAATTGAGTACGTCATAAGTGTTTCCCATCATCTTAAATGTTACTAATGAACAAATTCAGGTTTTCCCTCAACAATGGTCCCTACTATATCTTCTGCTTCGATTTCGAGTAATTTCTCCAAGAACCTTATGGTTCCTAATACTGCTTGAATATCCCCCTCTGTTTGAACGTCTTCCATTTTCTTTTGAACAATCAGTTCATTTATAACTTGTTTGAAAGCCTGGGTCTTTATAAGCCATTCTCCAACAAGTTTCTTTGTTGCGTCTTTCTCGCCTGCATTTTTCACTGCAAATAAACTTTCCGTTTTTGTTTCTACGAGCGTTACGGAACCAAAATCGGAATCCATACGGATGCGAAAATAATTCTTTCTACTGTCATAATATCTTTCTTCTTTTAATAGAAAATACTCTATCCCTACTGTGATTTCAAAAAAGGGTTCTGTCTCTGTAGGATATTGTAGTTCTCTTACATCAACACTTTTGACAACGTCTAAATACGTCTCCAAACCATATTGGGTACTAATGATTTTTGCATCCATTACGTTCATGATTTCACTCCCTTTTTCACCTTGCGGATTGTTTTAATATATAATCATCTGGTTTACTAAAATCCATCCCATATTAACCTAATCGCTTTTTTCAACTGCATGGCCACCAAACTCGTTCCGAAGGGCAGCAACCACTTTCCCTGTAAATGTGTCATGATCTAAAGAACGGTAGCGCATCAAAAGAGACATGGCGATCACGGGAGTGGCTGCCTGCAGATCCAAGGCCGTTTCCACTGTCCACTTTCCTTCTCCTGAAGAATGCATGGTTCCTTTGATTTGTTCTAAGTTTGCATCTTTAGAAAATGCACGTTCTGTTAAGTCGATGAGCCATGAACGAATGACTGAACCGTTATTCCATACTCTTGCCACTTTTTCATAGTCAAAATCAAACTCACTTTTCTCCAGTACTTCAAATCCTTCGCCAATCGCAGCCATCATCCCATACTCGATTCCGTTGTGGACCATTTTTAAGAAATGGCCGCTGCCTGCTGGACCAGCATATAAATATCCTTTTTCTACCGCTGTGTCTCGAAATATGGGTTCAACCATACTCCAAACTTCTACATCCCCGCCGACCATGTAACAAGCTCCGTTACGCGCTCCTTCCATTCCCCCGGATGTACCAACATCCATAAAGCTTACACCAACTTGCTTTAGCTGGCCGTAGCGGCGAATGGAGTCCTTATAATGAGAATTACCAGCTTCGATTACGATATCGCCTTTACTCAAGTATGGAGTGATCTCATTTATAACTGAATCAACAACAGCGTGCGGAACCATGATCCAGATAATTCTGGGGCCGTCCAGGATTTTAATAAGTTCCTTAAAACTCGATGTTTCTATAGCACCGTACTTACTGATTTCTTCTACAGCATTAACATTTAAATCGAAGGCGGCTACTTCGTAGTCGTGGTCAATTAGATTTTTTCCTAAGTTTAACCCCATTTTCCCTAACCCGATTAATCCAACTTGCATCCTCTTGTCCTCCTGTACTATTCGTGTTGTTATCCTATTTTTAATGTTTTTACTGATTGATCTTTTGAAATCATCTCATACTTAGACCCTTGGTATTCCCACCAATAAAACCCGTCCTCTTTTAAAAGTTCATCTGAAGCATCTGGCCCCATCGAACCTGAACGATACAAATGTAAGGGGACTGTGTTTTCCTCAAACGCTTCTAAAACTGGCTGCACCCATTTCCACGATAATTCCACTTCATTCCAGTGAGCAAAGAATGTCGAGTCACCGCGTAATGCATCAAAGATTAAGAGTTCATAAGCTTCGGGTATGTCTTTTGCTCCTGTTGAGAAATCAATTGAAATAGGCTCAATTTTCCCGTTTTTTAGCGGATTCTTACTATTCAATTGCAACGATATCCCTTCATTGGGATTGATATTGACAATTAGTAGATTTGGTTCCGTTTGTTGATCGGATCCATACAATTCCTTCACTGGATTTTTAAACTCAATGACGATACGTGTTGACTTTTCCTTCATTCTCTTTCCCGTACGGATATAGAAAGGAACTCCTCGCCAAAAATCATTATCAATCCATAAACGGGCGGCAACAAAAGTATCATTGAAAGAGGAAGAATCAACCCCAGGTTCCTCCCTGTATCCAACCACTGGCTCATGATTCATTTCTCCGTCACTATATTGGCCACGGACAACTTGAGAACCGACATCCTCCTTCTGCAAAGGCCGCAATGATTCCATCACCTTTCTCTTTTCATTCCGGATATCTGCCGCACTTGTCGTTTTTGGTAAATGCATGGTCGTCATCATCAACATTTGCAGCATATGATTCTGGAACATATCCCGGATGGCTCCGGCTTGATCATAATATCCCGCTCTGTCTTCTACTCCAACCGTTTCACTAGCCGTTATTTGTATATTGGCTATGTGCTGATTATTCCATAAGGATTGAAGCACAGGATTGGCAAATGCCAATGCTTCGAGGTTTTGAACCATTGTTTTGCCAAGATAATGGTCTATCCGGTAAATTTCCTCTTCGCTAAAAGATTTGCGTAGCCTTTGATTTAAATCTTGGGCGGAAACCATATCATGCCCAAACGGCTTTTCAATAATCAGGCGTTTCCATCCATTGGTCGTTCCCAATCCGCTTTCTTTAATATTAGAGGCGATTACATCGAAAAACTCGGGTGCAACAGACAGATAGAATAATCGATTTTCAGGAATGTTTAACTCCCGTTCACGCCTTTGAACCAAATTAAGCAGTTCTTGATACCCTTCCACATCCGTTACATCTAATTGGCTGTAACGAAACGCGTCGATAAATTCTTTTAATTTAGCTTTATCTTCGATAAAGCGTCTAGAAAATGTTCTTAATGAATGTTCTACATTTGTTTGAAATGCACCATCCGATAGTTCTCTCCTGCCTAACCCAATAATTGAAAATGACTGGGGCATCTTTTGATCTAAAAACAAATTAAAAAGAGCCGGATAAATTTTTCTTTTAGCCAAATCACCCGTTGCTCCAAACAAAACAAAGGTCATAGAATCCACTTTTCATTCCTCCATTTTTTAAAATCTTTTCCAATAGAAAAGATAGGTACCTATTCTAATACTTGATAATTGTTGGTTATGGTAACCATATAAGGCACATCAAATTTTTTACGATCTAAATGATTGCAGACTTTCGCTACCCCGCATCTGCTTTATACACTTGATTATTTCTCCAAACTTGCACCATGAAAATGAATTTCCGGAAATGGTCATATCCATATTGAGGACATTAATCATTTGTAGTGATTGTTAAACATCTTTCTCAAACTTTTCGATGTTTTGGTTTTTGCCTTACCCTCATCGTTTCATTCCTTTCTGCATTCATTAATAGACGATCTATCTTGAATAATGCGTATAACTTCCACCTAACAACTGTATCCGATGTTGTTACAGTTTAGAAAGATTAGATTTATCTTAAATCCGATCTTATTTTCAAAATACAAAGGAGAATTCTTCATTCCCCTGTTAAAAGGCCTAATGTATATGTGCCTTTTTATCTTAACAATTGCCGCTTAAAAAAGATTGGTTGCGGCATTGATGGTTAGTATAATATCTACAACGAATAATTAAAAGTACGCACTTTTTTATTATATAATGTTTAAAAATTCACTTAGTATACTTTTATATACTATATGGTGTTGTGAGATTTTCAATTAGAGGATTTAAAATAAAAAGATCTTCTTTATTTACGAGGATCTTTCAAAATTTCCTTAGAGTCATTATTTAAAAAATAGTTTTATCGACTCATGATAAATAAAGGAATATTCTTGGGGTCACGACTCGTTGTAATGTTTTTGCTTACTGCTGACTCTTTGCCCTTTTCGTTTGCACAGGCATTTATCAAACCTTTGCGAATTGGTTTATAATGGGGGATATACACAAGTATCAACATGAGACTAACTAATATAAGCAAATATTAAGCTTTATTATTTAGAAGGATTTGCTTTCGGTATTATAAGCGACCTATCTATACCAGATGTTTCACAAACATAGGACGCCTCCATAATAGCTGATGGATCGGTTGCTAAAACGACACTTTTTAATTTGGAAAAAAGAAACCTGTTCGTAATACAATAAATAACCTTCTTTTTTTTTCCTAAAAAACCGCCTTCTCCATATAAAAATGTGATGCTGATATTTAAATGACTGATAATGCTATCTCCAACTTCATCAGGTTTTTCTGAAATGATTATGACAGATTTCCCATGATTTAATCCATCTAAAACATAATTAATCATTTTCGTCACTATATAAAAAACTGCCAGAGAAAGCATGGCCTGTTCCAATGTATAGACAACCGCCGCAATCGTTAATATGAAAGCATTTACGACTAATAAAAATGAGGCAATCGGAAATTGATAGTGTTGGTTAAACCAAATCGCCAGCATTTCAGTGCCATCTATTGCACCGCCAAATTTTACAACGATTCCTATCCCAACTCCTAAGATTACCCCACCGTATAGAACAATTAAGACTTCAGATTGAGTAATAGGAGGAATCGATTTAAATAGTACTAAACTAACGGTAGTAATGATATTTGCATATAGAGTTCTAATGACAAAGGTTTTACCCACTTCTTTAGCTGTAAAAATTAAGATAGGAATATTTAAGCCCAAAAATACAACATAAATTGGGATTCCCCATAAAGCATTGGCCATAATCGATAAGGCTGTTACACCACCATCTACTAGCCCGTTTGGTGCTAACATCGTTTCTAATCCCATAGCAACGATTGACGCCCCAAAAGTTAAAAAAACATACTCAACAAATTTTTTCATCATCTCACCTCAAAATATGTATTATTCTTGATTCCTTACTATAAAACAGTTCAGCTAAGATCCTTTACAACACAGGAATATTATTTACCTTTTTCCAGATTGTACACCTTTATTTCCCTTATGCACTGGATCATTGCAAATAAAAAGACCACAAGTCTTGACTTATTAAAAGTC
>NZ_JVPL01000010.1:0-229 GCF_001054655.1 Bacillus sp. 220_BSPC | reverse complement strand
GAGCGGATTTCCTGAAAGCAGCTGAAGTTTTCTTGAAGAAACTATAGGCTGATCACACACCGAATTATGTTTTTAAGTTTTTTTCCTGTACTCCTTATTGGATTGAACAAATTGGCGACACTTCTGCCGAAAAACTGGCTAGCCGAGACCCCACAGGCGCTTGTGTCGACGAGGCTTGGCAGACAGTCGGCTGTAAGGGAGCGGATTTCCTGAAAGCAGCTGAAGTTTT
>NZ_JVPL01000097.1:0-29905 GCF_001054655.1 Bacillus sp. 220_BSPC | reverse complement strand
TGCCGGCAAATTTCCAAGCGTGACTGTACCAAGTGCCGTCTTCACTTGATCGACTTGCTTCATTACGGCAGGATGATTCAGTTTGATTGTCGTCATTAAAACAACCGCCTTTTTAAATCGGATATTTTACTTTCCAGCTGCTCAAATGCCTCTTCTCCTTTGTTCAAAAGGGAGTCGGCTTCTTGGGCTATATTCCCCGCTATGCTCAGAAGGGTATTCTCGGCATTCAGCTTTGTAATCATCGCCTCGATTTTCCATTGGTAATCATCATAATCATCATGAATGATACTGAACATCACATTATAGGCATCATGACGGGCATCCTGAAAGTGATCCGAACGGTTCCCTGTCCAGCTGCCACCAAGCTCAGGGTCTTTTATTTTCCTAATCTCGTTAAGACACATGCTCTGCTCTTTTATAATATCGTTTTTCGCATTTTCTAATCGATCAATTTTCACATTTAAATCAGCTTTTTTACTGGAGATAGCAGAGTGTATATTACTCAAAATATCTGCATATACCATGAAACTCACCTCAGAAACAGTATAATCCTACACTAAATGTCATATTTTCCTATTTAATATTATAAGGATTATAGTCCGAGAGTTAAATAGGGATAAATATGCTATTTTGTCAGTTAAAAGAGAAGATTGGCATAAAAAAGTTCCTACATACCATATTCTTTATACCCGACATTTTACCAATTTTAAACAAGTGAACCCATTGAATTCTCTATATAAATTTCCGACACTTCATTCAAACTGTCCTTGACTGTATCTATGCAGCAAGTCATCCCGAACAAATTCCCTGCAAGAGGAAGATAAATGTGACCGCTCGGGATGTATTAAATCACCAAAAGGCAAATCACCGACAAATTTAACTTCACCTTCAAAGTCCTGTCCGGATTCAGCATCAAAACCGATGAACTTCACAAAGCAAGTTTTGTGTCCGGTTTTCATAAAATCAATTACTGTTAACACATGATTATGTATATCATTCATACTTTTTCCTCCAACCATGAAATCATTAAGTAAAAATATTTTTTTCTAGCATTCCGATTAAAACAATTATGGTTTAGATCGCTAAGGTGTAAAACATTGGAAATAGGCACTCCTGCTTTCCATGAATTACTTTATTTTTCTATGTATTTTGTTCAATCTTTTGCTGAAGTTACATGAACTGATTTCTTCATTCATTTATGTTTTTTGTTCGTTTCCAAGCATGTTTATGATTTCCCATTACTTCCACCGAAGGTCAGTCTGGGAGCCTCGATGACCTTCCCTCTTCTATATAGATTTATAACCTGCTATAATCTAAGGATTGGAGGTGTGAGAAATGAAAGAAATCATCCAGATATTAGCTGAAATCGTCAATAATCTTCACGATTTCATCCTATTCTTTGTAAGTGACACATTAAATTCAAATGCAACGGACAAAGATTTGCATTTTTGGATAATGGGAATCATCGGTATCATCATATTTTTGTTCGTGTTATTTTTATCTAATTTAATTGCCCGGATGCGTTTTGGTATAACGATACTCTCTTTCCTTTATACCTTTACAGTCATGGTTGTTTTAGTATTTGCCATTGAGATACAGCAAGCCCTTACCAGCAGAGGAAATATGGAGTTTCAAGATGCGGCGATAGGCCTATGGGGGTTCATCGTATTTTTCATGGTTTTTGCTGTACTATCATCCTTATTCCTATTGGTGAAGAATTTTTTCAAGCAATCAAAATAAAGGTAACGATAGGTCACCTTGCTTAAAACATTCCTAATGCCTTTCAATAACTGGAAATTTGGGTTTTGTATTGGCGGGAATGATAAATTCTCTGTAGAATTATTTAAATCAAAAGCAAGGTTACAGAGAAGCAAATATGATTCGGGGAATTACTTCGATTCATTTTCATTGAATAAATCAATGCTGAACAGATTAAAAGAATCGTCGTCATTAATACGTTCCTGATCATTTCCTGTTATATCAGGACTATTATCCCTGCGGCGGCGATTTACTTCCCTTAATTCCGCTTCCAGAAATTCTGCTTGTTCGTGGGAAAGCTTGATCGTGATTTCATTATTTTGATCATCTGCAGCTTTCAAGAGGACATAGCTATCCGCAGCATTACGTAAAGTCACATTGCTTACTGTTAAGTTCATGTTCGCTAGTTCATATCTTGCCTTCATAATGTAAAAAGAACCTCCATCGGAAAATACCGGATAAAATAAAGTATATTAAATATACTCTACTTCAAGATATTTAAATATACAAATTCTTTGTTTGGAAAAGCCTTGAAACCTAAGAAAGCTACCTCCTTAAAGATTTCCGACAATAAAAAATTGGTGTGCCGCATCATTAAAGATTCGTTCTTGAATAAAGGTACAGAAGGGGTTCTTCCCTTGAAACTCCAGAAGTTCTGGAACCACTTTAGCAATTGAATGCGAAATCGACCCTTTCTTAAAAAATACTTGAATGAATTCGGATTGACTATAAACAATGGAACCCTCCATTAGTGGAAAGGTTCCATTTATTTTTATACTTCCTTCTCGATCGCCCTGGTAATATGGTATGGACCCATGCCTTTATTTGAAGTAATGACGGTTCTCAATCGCTTTGCCGGATATACCGCAGAATTGAAACTTACCCCCGGGTCATACCCCATAAGGTGGTATTTGAAAATCGCGTCATTTTTTTTACGGATCCATATACCATAGCCATAGTATTCCCCTTCATCTTCTGTAGCAATATGGGTTTCCAATAAGAGATTGGTATATTCTTGATTCAGTAACTGATTGGAAAATAACCCATCCCAAAACCTGAACATATCTGATGTGGTAATATACGCCCCTCCATCCGCACTGCCTTTGATGGGAAGGGAATAAACGTTGGTTCTCCATGCTCCATTTTCTTCGTCTATGTACCCTAATGCAGTATTTTTAGGTAGCTGATCCATGGAAAAATAACCGGAATTTTTCATTTCACAAGGCAGAAAGATGTTCTTGTCGATATATTCGGTAAATTCAAGTCCGGTTAGTTCCTCAACAATCAATCCTAATAAAATATAGCCTGCATTATTGTAATGAAACCTTTCCCCGGGTTGAAACATCATCACCTCATCTTGAAACATTGGCAGTAAATCTTTTAATCCTTTTACATGGTACATCGGATTATTCTTCCATAGCTCCTCAAAATCATCCATCACTTCTTCATCAAAGTAATCAGGGATGCCCGAAGTGTGTGTTAAGAGGTGATGTATGGTCACATTTTGATTGAAATTAGGAAACATGATCCGAACACAGTCTTTAAGCTTAGAATCGAACCTAAGTTTTCCTTTTTGTATTAACTGGCAAATGGCTATCGCGGTAAACAGTTTACAACCGGAAGCAATACCGAATCTTGTTTCGGTCGTATTCATGATTTCATCCGCCCGATTGGAATAGCCATGTGCTGAACTATGGATCAAATCATCTCCCGCTTTCACACTGATTACACCCGAGAATTCAATTTCCTTGCTCGTTGCTTCAATATTCCTGGATATATCCATATGTAAGAGTCCCCCTTTGCCGGTAAAATTTTCATTACTGATGTATTGGCCAAGGTGCTTGTTTGGTCTTGCAAAAAAAACCCGCATCTTATGTGATGCGGGATAACTTATCTTAGTTTTCACTCGTTATTTCCACCAAGTATCATAAACATTAATGGCTTCATTGCGTTTATGTTCGGTTTTAGTATACCATCCTTCGATGATTTCAGCTGCTTCCGTTCTGATTTCCTTGCCTTCAAGATAATCATCGATTTCATCATAGCTAACGCCTAAAGCCACTTCATCAGGAAGTAACGGTTTGTCATCTTCTAAATCGGCCGTTGGTATTTTCGTATAAAGGCGCTCAGGAGCACCGACGAATTTCAGGATTTCTTTTCCTTGCCTTTTATTTAAGCGGTATAAAGGAATGATATCCGCTGCACCGTCACCATGTTTCGTAAAGAAACCTGTGATCGCTTCAGCTGCATGGTCCGTACCAAGCACAACGCCTTTATACAGCCCGGCTAAATCATATTGCACCTTCATTCGCTCTCGTGCTTTAACATTTCCCCTTAAGAAATTCGATAGCTTTTCAGAAACTGCTTCTTCCACAGCTTTGACAGATGCATCCACCGCTTCCTTGATGTTGACTGTAACCGTTTGGCTTGGCTTAATGAATTTTAAAGCCAGCTGCCTATCATCTTCATCTGCCTGTACTCCATATGGCAAGCTTACAGCAACAAACTTATAGTCGCTGCCATTCGTTTCTTCATTTAATTCATTGACAGCGGTTTGGGCAATATAGCCCACCAGTGTTGAATCTTGACCTCCGGAAATTCCAAGTACAAAGCTTTTCAGAAACGTATTTTTCTTCATATACCCTTTTAATAGATCAACACTTTTCCTGAATTCGGCTTCGGGATCGATCGTTGGCTGGACAAGTAATTTTTTTACGATTTCTTTTTGTAATGGACGCATTGGCATTTCCCCGCTTTCTAATAAAATAGATTGGTCATTTCGTTAGCATTCTTTCAACTTTGGCTTTAACTTCATCTATATTCCTCATTTTATTATCCCAACAATCCTGGCTTAGATCTACCGGATATTCTTCAGGATTAAGTGCACGAAGGTACTCCGGCCATAATACTTGGAGATTTTTTTGCGTGAAGGCCTTGATCTCATCTATGGTCGGCAATTCATAAATCAAACTTCCATCCTTGAAAATATCCACATGCAGATCAACCGCATCGAAATCCGTGACGAATTTACTTAGGAATGTATGGACAGGATGAAACATTTTTAATTTTTCCTGTTCCTGCGGCTTCTCATATTCCATCGCCAAATAATCACCTTCAGCATGATGGTTCACTTTATTGATGATTCGATATACTCGTTTTAAGCCAGGTGTCGTAACCTTTTCAGGGTTAGAAGAAATTTTGATGGTATCTCTCATATTCCCATCTTCGCCCTCTATTGAAACCATTTTATAAACAGCACCCAGCGCTGGCTGGTCATAAGCCGTAATCAATTTGGTTCCGATGCCCCAAATGTCAATTCTTGCTCCTTGTTGTTTCAGATTGATGATTGTATATTCATCAAGGTCATTGGAAGCGACAATCTTCGCATCATGGAACCCTGCAGCATCAAGCATACGTCTTGCTTCTTTTGATAAGTAAGCTAAATCACCACTGTCAAGGCGGACGCCAATGAAATTGATTTTATCACCCAATTCCTTGGCAACACGGATTGCATTTGGGATGCCAGAACGCAATGTATCATACGTATCAACCAAGAATACACAGTCTTTATGGGAAACGGCATATTTATGAAAAGCCGTATATTCATCTTTATAAGCTTGGATCATGGAATGTGCATGCGTCCCTGAAACAGGAATGCCGAACAGCTTTCCAGCCCGTACATTACTAGTGGAATCAAAGCCAGCAATATAGGCCGCTCTCGCTCCCCAAATTGCGGCATCCATTTCTTGGGCCCGCCTTGAACCGAATTCTAGGGCAGATTCTTCTCCGATGACCTGCTTGATGCGTGATGCCTTTGTTGCCACGAGTGTGTGATAGTTCACAATGTTAAGCAACGCAGTTTCTATGAGTTGAGCCTCACCAAGCGGTGCTTCCACCCGTAATATCGGTTCATTGCCGAAGACGAGTTCCCCCTCTTTCATGCAGCGGATCTCTCCCGTGAAACGGATGTTCTTCAAATATTTCAAAAATTCTTCATCATAGTGCAGATCATTTTTTAAATAGTCGATATCACTTTCCGAGAAGGAAAAGTTTTGAAGGTAATGGACAATTTTTTCAAGTCCTGCAAAAATCGCATATCCGCTATTAAATGGAAGCTTTCTGAAAAATATCTCGAAAACTGCCTTGCGGTTATGTGTTTTGTCCTGCCAATAAGTTTGGGCCATATTAATTTGGTATAGGTCAGTGTGTAATGCGTAACTGTCATCGTTGTATTTTTTTTCCATGGATAGTTCCTCCCAAAAGAGAAGCATTCGCTTCCCTTCTATTCTGTTGCTTGAATCGAAATTATAGAATGGTTGCTCCAAGAGATCCTTTAAAATGTCCAAGCGCCCAATGATGACCGGCATCATTGAACGAGGCCACTGCATGTTCATATACAAAAATTTTATAGCCTAAATTATAAGCGTCGATTGCCGTATGCAAAATACAAATATCTGTACAAACTCCGACTAAATATACATCGGTAATGTGACGTTCCCGCAGGCGGATATCAAGGTCCGTTCCTGCAAAGGCCGAATAACGTGTTTTATCTATATAATGAACATTCTTTTGATTTTTATTTGTTTCATATTCCTCTTTTAACGCCCCATATAGGTCTCTACCCATTGTACCGCTAATATTATGCGGTGGAAACAAATTCGATTCGGGATGTAAGCGGTCTCCTTCTTCATGTAAATCAATCGCGAATACCGTATATTCGCCTTGTTTGATAAACTCCTTGGTTATGCTGACAAGTTCCTTCTCGATATCCTGACCTGGCTTCCCGCAGGTCAATGAACCCCCGTCTGCCACGAAATCATACGTATAATCTATATTGATCAATGCCTTTTTTCCCATATCACCAATTCCCCCTTAATAGTAAATAGAGTCCATGACAACCTTTGCATTAAACCGGTAAAGCTGTGAAGGCCGATACGAATTACGTTTCGTTTTCTTTTGCATTCCCTTTTCATCCAATACTTTCTCCAAAAACGGAAGTTTCGGGGCTTTTGCATAAAAAAGTGAGTCTGCACTGATTTTTGCATCATCTCTGGCTGTCAGCAAAACCCGTTGCAGTTCAGAAAGTGTAAATTCATCCGGCAGGAATTTTTGGGCTATCGTCGTTTGCACCATTTCTTTTTTCAATACATTCATCGCATCGTTAATAATTGTATAATGATCAAATGCAAGATCTAATTGTAAGGCTTCCTGAATCGTGAACAATTCAACCTCAGCTGCGTCGTCATTCGCTTTTCTTTGATGAAGAAACTCTTCCTGGACAATTGCATAAAAAGCATTGGATATGATCCATCCCCTGGGATCGCGCCCTGGGCGGTCATAAACCCCGAAATGCTTGACATGGAATCCAGCTACGCCCGTTTCTTCTTTCAATTCTCGTTTAGCTGCTTCATAGGCAGTCTCGGCAGCATTGACAAAGCCTCCGGGTAAAGCCCATTTATCTCCTTCAACATTGGGGCTTCCTTCCTTATCTTTTGAGGCACGTTTGATTAATAATAGCTTCAAAAACATTTCTGGCGGGGCTTTCTCTGCCGTTTTCTTCGTAGTAATAGTAAAAATCGCAATATCTGCTGTGTATCCATCTGGAGTAATATATTTCCTTTTTTCCTGCTGAGCCATGGCAACTCTCACTTTCTTTCACTAAGTATGGAATTAAGTAATTAGTAAATCTTTAATTACTAATTATAGTACTCTTCCTTGTGTGATTTAGCAACTCTAAATCAGAAAAATTTTCTAATTATTTAAATAACCATTCATTTTATTCCATGAAAAAAAGCCCAGTCATGATGAACTGGGCTTTTTTATTGAACACTTTATACGGGATAGACCCCATGCTTACGATCGGTAAATGTCAATTGCTTACTGCTATACGCTTCAAAGCGCGCGCTCAATTCATCACGCAGGTCATTCGGCTGGATGATGCCATCAACGATCATTTCAGAGGCTAAGCGGTAAATATCGATATCTTCATTATACTCATTGCGCTTCTGTTCGATGAATTTAGGGCGCTCTTCTGGTTCCATCGCATTGATTTTATTGGCATAGACTGCATTGACCGCAGCTTCAGCACCCATGACCGCTATCAATGCCGTCGGTAAGGCAAGAACGCAGTCCGGTTCAAAAGCGGGACCGGCCATCGCGTATAGTCCGGCACCATAAGCTTTACGGACGATAACGGAAATCTTGGGAACAGTGGCTTCACTCATGGCCGAGATCATTTTCGCACCATGGCGAATGATTCCTGCCCGTTCGACCTTCGTCCCAATCATGAATCCTGGAATATCCACCAGGAACAACAGCGGTATATGGAAAGCATCACATAAGTTGATGAACTTGGCAGCCTTATCAGCTGAATCATGGAACAGGACGCCGCCCTTGACTCGCGGCTGATTGGCTATGATCCCTATCGTTTGTCCATTCAGCCTTGCAAGCCCAGTGATTAATTCAGGGGCAAATAGCTTTTTGATTTCACAAAATGATTGCCTGTCTATAACCCTATCGATCAGGTCGTACATATTGAAGGCTGCATTCTGATTTTTTGGAATCAGTTCTTCCAAAGTTTTTTCGAAATTCGCAGGCAGCTCAGGTTTTACGCTTTTAGGTCTTTCTTGATAATTTCCTGGAAAATAGCTTAAGTACCTGCGCGCAAACGCGATCGATTCTTCCTCCGACTTGACAAGTACATCGCCGCAGCCTGAAACGGAACAATGCATTTTCGCCCCGCCCATTTCCTCTTCGCTCACCTTTTCGCCAATGACCATTTCTGCCATTCTCGGTGAACCTAAATACATGGATGCATTGCCATCAACCATTACGACAATATCACAAAAAGCTGGGATATATGCCCCGCCGGCGGCGGACGGACCGAACAATAGACAAATTTGCGGGACTTTTCCTGATAACTTCACTTGGTTGTAAAAGATGCGGCCCGCTCCTCGGCGGCCCGGAAACATTTCTACTTGATCCGTAATTCGTGCCCCGGCAGAATCGACTAAATAAAGAAGGGGCAGCTGTAACTTTTCGGCTGTTTCCTGAATGCGAATGATTTTCTCGACGGTCCTTGCTCCCCAGGATCCAGCTTTTACAGTCGAATCATTGGCCATGACACAGACCCTTTGACCATTGATTTTTCCGATGCCCGTAACCACACCATCAGCAGGCAGACCAACACTTGCACAATTGGCAAAGAAAGCGTCCTCTATTTCTACCCCTTCATCGAAAAGCAGCTCTAGACGTTCACGTACGAAAAGCTTTCCTTTTTCAGCGTTTTTTTGATGATACTTTTCTAAACCGCCTTTTTTAATCGTTTCAACCGTTTCGGTTAGTTTATCCGTCGTTACCATCCCTGTTCCTCCTTCAAAGAAATCATTGGCCTCTATATACCGGTTTTCGTTTTTCCTTGAATGCTGACAGACCCTCCAGTCGGTCAAGGGTTTTTAAAGTTGTCTGATAGCAGTCATTTTCAATTTGCAATCCTGTTTTCAAGTCAGTCTCAGCCCCTTGATTGATCGCCGCTTTTGCAGCCCTTAGTGCTAATGGGGCATTGACCGCAATCTCCTTAGCCAATTTTTTCGCTTCCTCAAGTAATTGTTGGGGTGAATATACATGACTGATGATTTTCAAGGCATGCGCCGTTTTTGCATCCAATCTCCTTGCCGTATAAATCAGTTCTTTCGCTGTCGGCATTCCGACTATCCGGGGCAGTCGCTGTGTACCGCCTGCACCAGGGATGATGCCTAATGACGTTTCAGTCAGCCCCACCTTTGCCGTATCCGATGCGATACGTATGTCACAAGCGAGTGCCAATTCCAGCCCACCGCCAAAAGCCGAACCGTTAATCGCGGCGATGACCGGTACTGGAAGGTTTTCTACAGTCGTAATCGTGTCTCCGATCAACTTGACTGTCTCCTTGACTTTATCATCATTCATACCCGCTCTTTCCTTAAGATCCGCACCTGCACAAAACGCCTTTTCACCTGCTCCGGTTATAATGACTGTTCGTAAATTGGAATCTCTCTTCAATTCATCCAGCCCTTCGACTAAGCAATGAAGCAATTCTGTGGATAAAGCATTAGCAGCATCCGGCCGATTCAAGGTCACGAGGGCAATTCCCTTTTCTTCATACCTTATATCAACTAATGAAGTCATACCTTCACCTCGATTTCGCTTATTGTGCGTTATTTACAGCCATCTGATGGCTAGGCAATGGTTTTTCCAAAAAGCTTTGAACCATGGCCGCAGCCTTCATAAGCTTTTCGGGATTGATTCCTGTGTGAATCCCCATTTTATGTAGCATATGAACCAGGTCATCCGTAGCCACATTTCCGCTCGCGCCTGGTGCATACGGGCATCCCCCTAAACCTCCGAGCGAAGAGTCGAAAGTGTCAATACCATAATTCAGTGATTCAAGAATATTTGCGAGTGCCATTCCCCTTGTATCATGAAAATGGAGGGCAATTTGGCTCATATCATATCTTTTTACAGCCTGTTCAAGGAACAGTGCAACCTGCCTTGGAGACGCGACCCCAATGGTATCACCCAATGAGACTTCGTCGATGCCATATTCAAAAAGTTGATCACAAACACGGAAAACCTGATCAGTCGAAACTTCCCCTTCATACGGACAGCCGAAAACGGTTGAAACATAGCCCCTGACCGTTTTCCCGCTATTTGCTGCTGTCCTGATGACATCCTTCAATATTGGAAAGGTATCGGAAATCGACTTATTGATATTTTTTAGATTATGCGTTTCACTAGATGACATGAACACGGAAATATCATCGATATTGGCTGCAAGGGCCGACTCCAGACCCCTTTGATTCGGTACAAGGGCCGCATAAGTGATACCAGGCTTGCGCTTTATTCCCTTAGCCACCAGGGCGGCATCACTCAATTGGGGAATCCACTTTGGGTGTACGAAAGAAGTCACTTCTATATAAGATAATCCTGTATCAGAGAGCTGATCGATCCACTCCATTTTGCTTTGTGCAGGTATTATGACCTTTTCATTTTGCAGCCCGTCACGGGGTCCAACTTCCTTAATTGTCACTTTTTCTGGCCAATTCATCATACCCCTCCGTCCCTTTATTCAATGACGGCCAAAACGTCGCCTTCATTTACGAAATCCCCTTCATTCACTTTTAGTTCTTTAATGGTGCCAGCTTCCTCGGCTGCAATGGGGATTTCCATTTTCATCGATTCCAAGATAATGATATCCTGTCCGTCGGTTACACTTTGCCCCTCATTTGCTACGATTTTCCAAACGCTTCCTGCCATGCTTGCCTTTAATTCTGCCATTTTATTTTCCTCCCGAACATTGTGTTTTAAGTTATACAGTCAATTTTTGAATATATTTCGCAATGAAATCCGTAGTCGTATCTCCTTGGGAAAAAGCTTCATGAGAAATTATTTCCATCAACAAAGGAAGGTTTGTTTTAATTCCTTCTATTTTATAGCATGCCAGCGCTTCTCTTAATCTCTCAATCGCTTTATCCCTTGAGTCGCCGCTCACCACCAATTTGGCGATCATCGGATCATAAAAGTGGGATACGACCGATGTTCCATGAACCGCCAATTCATGACGAATCCCTTCACCTTCCGGAAGTTCCATGGTGGTGATTCTCCCCGGTGCCGGATAAAAGGTTTTCGGATCTTCAGCATAAATGCGCACTTCAATGGAATGTCCGTCCTGTTTAATCTCACTTTGGGTGAAATCCAATTTGTTGCCAGATGCAATTTTAATTTGCTGTTCGACTAAGTCCAGTCCCGTAATTTCTTCAGTGACAGGATGCTCTACCTGAAGGCGTGTATTCATTTCCAGGAAATAAAAGTTTTTATCTGCATCTACTAAAAATTCGAGAGTGCCCGCATTGCTATAACCGATGGATTTTACCGCTTTCACTGCAGCCATTCCCATCCTGTTTCTTGTTTCTTCGTCAAGGAAAGAAGATGGAGCCTCTTCCACGACCTTCTGGTGGCGCCTTTGAACGGAGCATTCCCTTTCCCATAAGTAAACAGCATTCCCAAAGGAATCCGCCAATACCTGAATTTCGATATGACGAGGCTTCTCAATCAATTTTTCTATGAACATATCTCCATTTCCAAAAAATAATTGGGCACGTTTTTGATTTCCTTCGAAGGCTTTGGTTAGTTCATCTTCATTAGCAACGGCTTGCATGCCGATTCCCCCGCCGCCTGCTGCTGCTTTTAACATGACTGGATAGCCAATCTTTTCGGCAACGGCTGCCGCTTCTGCACTATCAATTAACGGACGTGAAAATCCAGGCACCAATGGAAGACCGGCTTGCTCCATCTTTTTCCTCGCCTCGACTTTATTGCCCATTTGCTGGATGATCTCTGGTTTGGGACCAATGAATATCAAGCCGGCTTCTTCGCATGAACGTGCAAAATCTGCATTTTCACTAAGAAAACCATAACCAGGATGAATGGCATCCGCTCCGGTTTCCTTAGCTATTTCCAAAATCTTATTGACGTTTAAATAGCTTTCCTGCACTCTCGGACCACCCAATAAATATGCCTCATCCGCCAATCCCACAAAAGGCGAATCCGAATCTGCTTCCGAATGGACAGCGACAGTAAGTATTCCAAGCTTTTTGCATGTACGAATAATGCGCGATGCTATTTCTCCCCTGTTTGCGATAAGAATTTTTCGAATCATTCGATATCCTCCTTATTTAGTGCGTTCCGTTAGTAGGTCAAGAGTTTGTTGCCGAAGCTTATACTTTTGGATTTTTCCGGATGCAGTCATTGGATAAGCATCGGTAAATTGAAAGTAACGCGGAATTTTATGAAAAGATATTTTCCCTTTGCAATACTCTATCAATTCTTTCTCCGTAAGGGTTTCTCCTGCTTTCAAAATGATCCATGCGGCTACCTCTTCCCCATACTTCTGATCAGGAACGCCGAGTACCTGGACATCGACAATTGCAGGATGTTGATAGAGGAATTCTTCAATCTCACGGGGATAAATATTTTCCCCTCCACGGATGATCATATCTTTCAGCCGGCCAGTAATCTTGCAATAACCCCTTTCATCCATCACCGCTAAATCTCCCGTATGAAGCCAGCCTTCCTGGTCAATCGCCTGCTCAGTGGCTTCCGCGTTATTATAATATCCCTTCATTACATGGTATCCCCTCGAACAGAGTTCACCCTGTGTGCCACGCGGGACTTCATCCCCTGTAGACGGATCGACAATTTTCACTTCCACTTTCGGCAACGCCCTTCCCACTGAAGAAACACGAAGTTCGATCGGATCATCCGTTCTCGTCATCGTAATTCCTGGAGAGGATTCCGTTTGACCATAAGTTATTGTAATTTCCGAGATGCCCATCTTATTCACCACGCTTTTCATGACTTCGATCGGACATGTGGAGCCTGCCATGATACCAGTCCGTAACGAACTTAAATCATAATCGTCAAAGTCATCGAGATTAAGTTCAGCAATGAACATCGTCGGTACACCATGAAGCCCCGTACATTTTTCGGCTTCAACTGTCTGAAGGACAATGCGTGGATTAAACTCCACGACCGGCACCATTGTTGCCCCTACTGAAACAGATGCCATCGTACCAAGGGAACAACCGAAACAATGAAAAAACGGAACCGGGATGCATAGCCGGTCAGCTTCGGTCAGCTTCATGCATTCCGCGACATTCAATCCGTTATTGATCAAGTTGGAATGCGTCAACATCACTCCTTTTGGAAATCCTGTCGTCCCTGATGTATATTGCATGTTAATCACATCGCCTGGAGCCAATTCCTCCATCCTCATGTCCAGCGATTCCTCCGAAACGGATTTGCCCCCGCTAATGACTTCATCCCATGAAAACGTTCCGGGATAACGTTTTTCACCTAAAACGATGATATTTTTTAATTTTGGCAGTTTCTCAGATTGTAATTTTCCTGGTTCTGCATTTTTCAATTCAGGAATGATTTCATACAGCGTATCTATATATGAATGATCCTTATATTGTTCCATCAGGATGATCGTCGTCGAATCGGATTGCTTTAACAGGTATTCCAGTTCACTTGTGCGGTAATTAGTATTGACCGTCACCAGCACCCCGCCCATTTTTGCGGTGGAAAATTGGGAAATAAGCCATTCCGGTTTATTGGATGCCCAAATGGCGATATGTTCACCTTTTTTTATATCCAGTGACATGAACCCCCTGGCAGCCTTTCGGCAAATCTTTTCAAATTCGCGATAAGAATGGCGCAGGCCTAGTTCATGGTACACAACCGCTTCATTATCACCATATTGTTCAGCTGTCCTTTCAAGCAATTTCCCGATCGTAACATCTAGCAAATCAGACATCAAACTCCTCCTAATCAAATAAAGGTAAGAATGAACGCTTTTTGCTGTATAGATAACATCTGCTTTTCACCTAAATGAACCCAAGCATCAAGTTCATTTTACGTTCCGTAAAGATTAACAGCCTAATTGCCTGGCGATAACGAGTCTTTGAATTTCGGATGTGCCTTCACCAATTTCCAATAACTTAGCATCTCTTAAATAGCGTTCCACTTCATATTCTCGCATGTAACCAGAGCCGCCATGTATTTGAATCGCTTGATTGCTGGCGCGGAACGCGGTCTCACTTGCAAAAAGCTTGGCGTATGCCGCTTCCTTTGCAAAAGGTTTTTTATTGTCTTTTAACCATGCAGCCTTATATACCATATTCCTCGCCAATTCGATTTCCATCGCCATGTCAGCAAGCTTGAATTGAATGGCCTGGAAATTCGATATGGTTTTACCGAATTGAATGCGCTCTTTTGAAAAAGCTAAAGCTCTGTCAAAGGCAGCCTGAGCGATACCGACGGCCAAAGCTGCAATGGAAATCCTTCCACCATCAAGCGTGAATAAGAATTGTTTGAACCCTTTGTCTGGATCTCCCAATAAATTTTCCTTTGGCACCCGGACATTATCCAGAATGATTTCACAAGTATTGGAAGCCCGGACTCCCATTTTTTCATAATTGCTATTGATCGTAATCCCTTGGGTATCGGTTGGCACGATGAATGCCGAGATGATGTTTTTGCCCCTTGTATCTTTGCCCGATACAGCAGTGACGGTAACCGTTCTTGAATAGCTGGCATTTGTTATCCATGTTTTCTCGCCATTAATCACATATTCATCACCTTCCAACACGGCAGTCGTTCTCGTACCGCCAGCATCGGAACCCGCATTAGGCTCTGTCAACCCGAAAGCTGCCAGGGTTTCACCGGTCGTGATTGGAACCAGATATTTTTGCTTCTGCTCTTCGGTTCCAAAATAGTAAATTGGACTTGCCCCGAGCGAAACGGCTGCTGCATAACTTAAGCCGGTTCCCCCGCACGCCTTGCCAACCTCTTCTACGGCAATGGCATACGAAATCGTATCTCCGCCCGAACCGCCATATTCTTCAGGAAACGGAATTCCAAGCAACCCGAGTTTCCCCATTTTTTTGAATACATCTTCCGCAAACATGGACTTTGCGTCCAACTCTATCGCAATCGGTTTAATTTCCTTTTCGGCAAACTCCCTAACCATTTCCTTAATCATCTGCTGTTCTTTTGTAAGTGAAAAATCCATGTGTTCATTCCCCTTTCTATTGAGACCGACTAGTTGGTCTGTACAAATCAAGTTGATTGTTCAATCCACAACAACTTGGTTCTTCAGTAAAAATGGCTGGGTGATTTCCGCTTCTTTTTGTTTATCTATCAATAGGGCATTCAGAATTAAATCCACGTAAATATCACCGATTTCGTCGATCGTTTTTCCGCCGTCCCTTTTGTACCATTTGTAGGACCAGTTCACCATGCCCAGAATTGACATCCCGGTAATTTCCACTGGCAATTCGCTGCGGAATACTCCCTTGTCAATACCTTCTTTGATAACGGAAAAAATGATTTCTTTATACGTTTGACGCTTTTTTTTGATTGCTTCAACATAAGGTGGTTTTAAGTAAATGCTTTCTTGATAGAAAACTGAGATGTGTGGTTTATAGAGGTCAAAAACTTTAACAAATGATTGAATGATCTTTTGCATTTTTTCTGTTGGATGGGTACTTTCTGAAATGGCTTCCTGTGCTTTTATTAAAACATATGAAATAAAGTAATCATGGATGACAAATAAGAGTTCATCTTTGGAAGAGAAATGGTGATAAAAACCACCTTTGCTAGTTCCGCATGCCTTAACGATTTCGTTGACGGAGACACCATGAAAACCATGCTGATCGAAGAGCGTCAACGATGTTTCAATTATTTTTTCTTTTAACTCCGTAAGACTGCACCCCCTTTGTATCCGCTTACATTCTTTCTATCCAGAATAAAGAACTTGATTATGTATAAACTGGATTTATTTAGATTTTACCAAATAATTAAAAATTGTCAATTTTTAATTATCAACAAAAAAACAGCCCTCAAAACCAAGAGCTGTCAATCCAGTTTATTTAAGAAGCAGTCGATACCATGTCATTTACTACCCTTGACCGGTTTAACTTGGGCTTTTACAAGCTGCCACCCATTATTATATTTCCATACTGATTTGATCTCCAGTATCGGATCACGCTCATCGGACCCTTTTACATTTTGGATTCCAATAAGCGCTTTTCCTTTTCCAAAAACGGTCTTGAAATCCAGTGAAGAGTATGGATCAACCAAAAGCTCTGTCGGTTCATTTAGTTTTCCATTTTGATAAATGCCCAATTTATCATAAGCTTGTTTTCTGGAACTGACATCCATCACCACAGGTTTTTGACCTTCAATAATGATTTCCGCTTTGTATCCGTCAAGAAATTGTGCCATTACGGGAACGGATGGCGGAACTTCCAGCTCCTTCACTTTTCCATCCTTGAATGTATAGGCATAACTGGATATCAACCGCTCTCTACCTTCCATCAAAACCGTAACCAATACATCCTGGACCCCATCATCATTCAAGTCGGCAACCTTTAGATCTGGATTATACCCAGCTTCAAGCGGGACGTCGATTGTACGGCGATTGCTTTCCACACTTAACTCAATTTTTTTCAGAAACTTGCTGCCTTCCTCATAAGGCAGTCCCTGAACTTGGATGATGTCTATTTTCTGGTCACCTGTTACATCTCTTTTAGTTGATATATATGTGCCATCCACCTGAAAATTTTTATCATGCGCTTCAACCGCTTGATAGCTCAAAAATAGTGAGATGACTAAAACCGCATATTTTAGCAAATCTAACTTTTTCATAGTGATAACCTCTCTTTTCAAAGATGAACTAATTTGACATTTGTCGCCGTTTGAACTTTCGACGCTGATCTTTCATGAAGATGGACCAGAAATAATAGAACCCTGGGACTAATATCGCAAAGCCCACGATATACGTGGCAAACACGGCCCGGAATGAGGTTGGATCGGTAAATCCTGAAAGAATCGTGACATTTGGATAGATGATATAAGGTAAATGAGCGATACCATAAACATAACTGCCGATTAAATACTGTATGATAATCGCAATGACAGCGAGGCGTGGCATCCCTTTAACCTCCTGCTTAGAAAAATAGGGCAGGTACAGTGCTATCCCGCTTATGATGAAAAAAATGAGCGAGACGAATAACAATGCAGAGTTTTTCATCATTCCTTGGTAAATCCAATTCGCTTCGTATCTTAACGTAAGCATGACCAACAGAGCCATGACCAACATAAGCGGTCCCGTTATCATCGCATCCCTGCGATATATTTTGTATGCTTTCATTTCGTCGGCCTGTTTTGAGTAATCGGACAGGAGCAAAGAAGATAAAAAAAGCGTGCTCATAATTCCGAATCCCACAAATGCATACTCATTCGGACTCGTGAAAAGTTTAGATAAATTCAATTCTTCATTTCCTCTCATGCCTTCGACAAACCCAAGATGGGTGATTGGCAATACGCTGATTAATAGCCCCGGTATGATCAATCCCGTCAATCCTGAGATATACGTTAACGCTTTTTCATATTTGTCAACGCTATGCGAGAAAACCAAGAAAGCACTCCTAATACATAGCAGAACCAATATCAGGCTTGCGGGAACGATCAAGGCTACCCCAATCGGGAATACCGCACCTGGGAATAAACTGTAAATCGCAATGACAAGACCAACCACAAAAGTATTCGTCACTTCCCAAGTTGGTGATAAATAGCTATTCGCTATCTTGGTAGCATTCGTCTCTTCCTTTTTAATGTAAGTCATTGCCCAGAAGCCCGCGCCGAAATCCATAGAGGCCATGATGGCATAAAGAAAAATAAAGCCCCAGACCAGTGTTATTGCAAGAAGAGCATCACTCATTCGCCTTCCCCCCTTTTATGAATTCGAATCGAAAAGTCTTACATCTTTCTGTTCGGCTTTATATATATCATCCATTACGGAATGACGTTTGAAATAATACAAAAGTGTAAACACGACAGAAACGCATAAAATGATATATACAATAATGAACATCGTGAATAAGAATCCAAGGTTTTCGTACGAAGTGACTGAATCCTCAGTTGTCAGCATCCTGTATATCGTCCATGGCTGTCTGCCGGTACAGGCAAAAATCCAACCGCATTCTATCGAAATCACCGAAAGCGGCCCTGATGCAACAAACAGCCAAAGAATCCATTTTGGATATGTCTCCTTTTTCAGCCATTTATTCCATACCAATGCAAACAGTGCCAACGCGATTAAGCCTGAACCAATCATGACCATGGCGTTGAATAAGATATGGACATAAAGGGGCGGCCAATACTCTTCCGGAAAATCGTTCAAACCGGTCACAACCGTATCGAAGCTATTACCAGATAGAAAGCTTAATAACCATGGGAATTCAATCCCATACTTCACTTCCTGGGCTTCCCTATCGGTATAACCGAACAAGGTAAGTCCGGCATGGTCCTGTGTTTCAAACAACCCTTCTGCCGCTGCCAGTTTTTCCGGCTGTTCCCTATATAAATGCTGCGTAGTCGCATGACCATTCAATGCCGTCAAAAACGAAAAAACCAAGCCCAAGACAATACTGAGCCTCAGTGCTTTTTGGTGAAAATTAAATTCAGCAGTGCCATATTTATTTTTCAGCATCTTATAGGCTGCGACGGATGCCACGACAAAAGCGCCTGTTGTATAAGCAGTCAGGGCCGTATGTCCAGCCGTCACCAAGAAACTTGGGTTGAAAAATGCCGCCCAAGGATCGACATCGACGATTTCCCCATTTTCAAACCGGAACCCAGCAGGTGTCCCTTCAAAAGCATGGACATTCGAAATCAAAACAGCCGAAGCCAATGCTCCGAATGCAACAAAGAATAAACTCACGATTCGGGCCCATGGCTTGATTTTTTCAGCAGCATACACATAGATTGACATGAACAGTGCTTCAACCATGAATGCATAAATCTCGATCTGGAATGGAAGCGCCATGACGCGTCCAATTACTTCCATGAACCCAGGCCATAATAGTGAAAGCTGCACACCCGCAATCGTACCGGTCGGAATCCCGACCCCAAGCAAAACCCCTAATGTTTTGGTCCAGCGTTTAGCCATGACGACATACTGTAAATCCTTAGTCCTTTGAAACATCAATTCCGCTGCCAACATCATCATCGGCAACCCGACGCCGATCGTTGCAAATATGATATGTACAGCCATATTCGTCCCGAACATTGCGCGGGCCATTTGTATATGATCCATACTGTCTTCCTTTCTACCCTTTGTCTCTTGGTAGTATCTCCTCAGTAAAGGAAAATATTTAATAATATTCCACAAACTAATTTTTCATAGGTTTTGCAGTAGGTAGGTATTTACTTAATGATGTTTTTGGATGATTGTTTAGAATATATTCTATCGAGGTTATTTTTGTTATATATATTTTACGTGGAATTCACCAATTCACTAAAAAAATTGGTTACTAAGCATTTAGATGACAAATTATTGAATATCCTTCATAAATGGTAACCCAATAGGAATAAGATAGCGTAAATCCCATATAGAAAGTGTAACAAGAGAGGAGAAAAACACTTTGTCCCTTTTCAAAGATCCGCTATCACCAGATCAAATGCTGGCTGTTATCAGAAATGGCCTGGGGCCTTCTCAGATCCCCAAAAAAATCATTATCATTGGTGCCGGCATGTCTGGGTTGGTTGCAGCATCCCTTTTAAAACAAGCGGGGCACGATGTTACGATATTGGAAGCAACCGGGAGGGTCGGAGGGCGTGTTTTGACGATACGGGAGCCATTTTCAGAAGGTTCCTACCTTGAAGCCGGTGCCATGCGCATTCCGAATTATCATTACTTAGTTGCTGAATACATCAAGAAGTATGGTCTACGAGTCAACACTTTTGTGAATGCGACTCCTAATGATCCCATTTATGCCAATGGAATCAAGACGACCGCTGCCATATATCAACGGAACCCGGATATACTGAGGTATCCTGTAGCTCCCCATGAAAGAGGTAAAACAGCTGAAGAATTACTCAACATGGCAATTAAGCCTGTGACTGACTTCATCATTCAAAACCCACGTAGAAATTGGGAAATTGTCATTAAAGAGTTTGATAAATACTCCATGAACTTCTTTTTGCAGTATAATCCAGTCGGAATCAGTCTATCTACAGGGGCGATTGAAAGCATCAAAGTCCTAATGGGTTTAGAAGGATTCCCGGAACTTTCTTTTCCGGCCATACTTAGGGAGCTTATGCCTCTCTTTAATCCAGACGTGAATTTTTTTGCAATCGAAGGTGGAAACGACCGGCTTCCTTATGCTTTTCTGCCGGAATTGAATGATAATTTAAACTTCAGATATGAAGTGACAAAGATCGTTCAACATGATAATCAAGTCACCATCCATTCCAAACATACTCAAAGTCAAAACCCCTTAATGGTTACCGGTGACCTTGCCATCGTGACGATCCCTCTTCAATTGCTGCAATTTATAGAAATTGAACCCCGGAATTCCTTTTCCCATAATAAGTGGAAGGCAATAAGGGAACTCCATTATGCCGCTTCCACAAAAATCGGACTTCAGTTCACGCATAGGTTTTGGGAAAAGGAAGGAATCTTCGGCGGTAAATTGACAACCGATTTACCCATTAGATTTTCTTATTACCCCAGCCAAACGAGCAACCAGCGTGAATCGGGTCTCATCATAGCTAGTTATACATGGGAAGATGACGCCACTTTGTGGGATATCCTTCCAGAAAATGATCGTATACAACACGCATTGAAAAATTTGGCAGTGATCCATGGAAAACAAGTATATGATCATTTTTTATCAGGAGCTTCTTATAGCTGGACACTGAACCAGTATTCCTACGGCGCTTTCTCCATGTTTAAACCTGGTCAGGAGACGGACTTGTTTCCATACATCCCAACCCCTGAAGGAAGGGTCCACTTCGCTGGGGAGCATACATCAACCGTACCAGCTTGGATTGAAGGAGCCATCCAATCCGGAATCAGGGTTGCACATGAAGTGACGAATCTGCCTAGAACTTTCGGCGGGCCTTGAATGGACCATTTCCTTGGCTATTAAGTAATCTCATCAACAAAGAACACTTGACAAAAAACCTTCCATTTGGAAGGTTTTCATTCTAATGCCCAGCTCGGCATGTCCAATTGGCCATCTTTTTCCAGCGAAAGTAAGCATCGCCAGCATCGAAAATTTTTCAAGTCCCCTTAAAGTAGTCAAACTTCACTTTATCCCTCCTTTTGAACCAAAGTCTACGATCCTTAAGTCCACTTTATAATTAATATCGGCTTTACTGAAAACTTCGTCCCATTTATTCTTATTTTTCTCCCAAAACTTTGGATGCTGATTTTGCACATAACGATACAATCCTGCTACCCCTGTTTTATAATCATGCTGTAATTTGTCTACGATTTTCTCGACATCCTTTTTCACTTCATCCTCGGCAAGATGCTCAATCTCTTTTAGATAGTATTCTTCAAATGAATTCTCCTTACCATACCAATCTTCCGAAAGTCTTGCTGTATACCCGACCTTTATATTGATCGTCAAATGATCACCGTTCAATTCAGTCGTGATTTTCCTCCTTGTCCTATTGATCACTTCAACACTTATAGGCTTACCGTGTTGGAGCGTTTCAATTAGTCCACCTTTAACCTTTCCGTTTAACCAATTTAAAGCAGCTATATCCTCATCATTCATGACCCCGACCAACTTTGAATTTTTGATCACCCCTGCACCCTCCAATATTAATTTCCCACCCCTAATATCAACGGCCTGAATGGCAAAGCTTCCATCTGATTGCAAATTTGAGGATGCTTTGCCCAGTGTTTGAGGTGGGAGAATTTTATTCGTTCGCTTCTCATTATCTTTCAATTCATAGATTACATTCGAAGGAATTTCCCCATCGTCGGCTAATTCCAAAATTTCTTTCGTCGGTCTCTTTGTTAATAAAACAAGACAACTTCTCCTCGTATTGTTATCGCGTATAGACTGATTAATGATTGCCTCCATTGGGTATTTCCTCAACACATCTTCATTAATAAGGATGATACGCTGATGATTGGTTAAAACCGTATTGGTTATGAGTAACGAATCCCTAATTGCTTCATGCAGCGTTTTGGCACTGACGGTAACATTTTTATATTTTAGTTGAGCCTGATTTTCCTGAACACTATTTCCTGGAGGCACCAGAATTTGCTGTGTCAACATGATTTCGTCCTTCTTTTTGCTTTTATCAATTCCCATTCCCACCACGAGCGATAATTCTTCAATATTTTCACTGTCCCAACAGCCAGCCAGTAATGGAATAAGCAAGATTAACCATAATCTTTTCATCCGCTTCTTCTGCTCCTTTTCACTTGAACGATTGCAAAAGTAATAATTGGCAAGCCAAACAATATAAAGGGAAATATATATCCCAGCAAGTCGCTCATTTTAAAGATCTCGATTGTATTTTTCGGAATTTTGGCTAGAAAAAAAATAACAGGAACCAATACAATGAGGTTCGTTGAATAGGAATTATTAAAAATTTTCATAAGCCCTTCTGCTGCGAAGTAGTAGTAAATCGCATGAGTACAAAAAAACTGCAAAATCCAGGTTATTAAGAGAAATAGCTCCATACGTTCTAAAAATATTCCTGTTACTTCAAAGGACTGAATAAAAGAAATGGTTGGCCAAGTAACTGCCATGACCTCCGGGACAGTCAGCGTAGCCACTACCAGAACATATGTAATTACATATAAAATCAGCGGTATGAAAAAACCGATTAAAACGCCTCTTCGTATCTTGTTTTCATTTTTAACGACGCCAAACAAAAAAATGAAAAGTTCAATCCCAAAAAAAGACAAAGTCCCGGAACCCATTCCTTTCATGACAGGGAGAAACCCTTTCGCAAGAACAGGCTGCATATTTTTAAGATCGACTACCCTAAGACTAAACAAGTAAATGAGCAACACAATGACAATTGTCAGTGGGAGAAAAAAGATGCAGACCTTTGCTATGGCTTTAATTTGACCTGTCAATAGATGGGCACTTGCTAAAATCATGGAAAGTATCACGATCTCAACCGGGGTTTCCTCCAATAAATAAAAACGGACCATTTCACTCATCGCAAGAACTTCAAAGCTGGCCACGCCTATAAAGTACACCACCACGACCAACCCAATAAGTTTGGAGAGCCACTTACCATAGGCCTCCTCCATGTATGAGTAATAGCCTTTAACCTTATGTTTTTTTAACAGTACAACCAATAAGCATATGAAAAGGGCAATAATAATCCCATTTAAGATCAAGATGATCCATCCATCGGTCGAATGGACTTTTTCCGTTATCGTCCTTGGAAGCGTCAGCATCCCAATTCCTAGCATGCTGCAGGAAATGATCGCTGCCAATTCCCCACTAAGAATTTTGCCTTCGGACTGGCCCAAAAGAATTCCCCCCCTTTTTACGCTTCGGTAACCGTAGGAACGCATCCTTCCAAGTCTTTTTACCGATAAAATCCATTGGTTGAAAATAAGGTTCTTGGAAGCTGGTTAATTTTGACAAATGGCTGATAACGATGATAAAGAATAATGTGGTTCCGTATAAACCTAAAACGGCGGCAAAAATCATCGCCCCGAACCTTAATGCCCTGAACGCCAATCCAAAGCTATATTGCGGGACCGTAAAAGAGGTAATCGTCGTGATCGAAACGATAATGACCATGAGGGAACTTACAATATTCGCTTGAACTGCCGCTTGGCCAATAATGACTCCGCCAACCAATCCAACCGTTTGACCAATGGGCGATGGGAGCCGAATACCTGCTTCGCGAAGCAGTTCAATCGTTACTTCCATGATGATGGCTTCAACAAACGGCGGAAATGGCACGTTCTCCCTTGTACCCGCGATGGTCATCGCCAGTTCTGACGGAAGCAATCCAGGGTTGAACGAAACCAAGGATATATAAATCCCTGAAAGAAATACGGTAACAAATAAAGATAAATAGCGAAGTACACGTAAAAAAGAACCCGCTACCCACCTTTCATAATAATCATCCGGTGACTGCAGCAGCATCGTGATCGTCGTTGGTGCCATCAAAGCAAATGGCGAGCCGTCAACCATGATGACCACCCTTCCCTCCTGCAATGCAGCCAATACTTTATCTGGACGCTCCGTATTTTGGATTTGCGGGAAAGGGGTTAACGCTGTATCTTCAATTAATTCCTCGAGCATCCCCGAGTCTTGGAGATCAGTAGCTTTCACTTCATTTATCCGTTTATTCACTTCATTCAGCAGTGAATCGCTCGCTTTTCCTTCATAATAGATCAACGCAACTTCCCGTTTTTCCATCGTCCCGAACTTCTGTTGTTGGACGATAAGGTTGGGATGGTTCGAATATTGCCTTATCAAGCCGATATTTTCTTGAAGACTTTCGATAAACCCAAGCTTCGGTCCCCTGACAACCCTCTCAGTTGAAGGTTCACCCAGTGTACGAACTTTTTCCTTTTCCAGATTCAAGACATAACCATTTACAATTCCATCTATAAATAAAAGCGTTTTCCCGTCAAAAATATACTCTATGCCTTTTTCATATGTTTCAACATCAGCCTGTTCCCTGACTGAACAGATTTTGGAAATGACCAACTGCTCGATTGAAACCGGGTGCGTTGTTTCGACTTGGGCAGCTGATAAATCCAGGACTATATCATTTAATGCAGGGTAATCCATCGTTCCATTTAAAAATACGAATAATCCTGAAATTTCATAACCGGGAATGAATACCTCTTTAAAAACGACATCAGCCTGCATATTCAATTCAGATTTCAATTCTTCCTGTTTTTGATCCAATTTTATATGCAAGGGTTTACTTTTCATGGAGAACTCCTTTGGTTAAATGGGGTTTTATTGTATCAGTTTCCTCTATTTTCATTTTTTTTATGCGAACAGGATATGGAGGCAGCTTTTACACCATTTTATTATTGATATCCCTTTCTATAGCGAGCAACATTAACATCCAAAGTGGTTAATTTGTAATTAAATTGCAAATGCTAGGATAATAAGCTTTAGTGCAGAGGTGACAACATTGTTTAACCGCAGAACGTTCAAAAAAAAGCCCCATAAACCCAACGAAAAAAATGATGAATTAAATAAAGTTTCGGAAGTAAGGGACCTATTCAATACCCTATCTTTATCCAATGATTTCATAAACCATCAAGGAACATATAATGGCATTGGCTATTGGGTTTCTTTTTATCGCTCGTTGATCGATGCACAGGTACTTCATGAAAGTGTTCTTTCGGTCATACCTACTCTGGAAACGATAAACTTGGAGCAAATTAAAGAAAACGTACCTATTGAAAACACACTGATCACCAGTACCAAGGTTGTAATCGAAAAAAGGATCATGAGAGGCGAAATTGCACTTCGGTTAGATGGAAATCTTGATGAATGCCTATTAATCAATGTTGCGGCCCAACAAGGAAGACAAGTTGATAAACCTGAACTTGAATTTGGAATAATAAGTGCACAAGAAGCATTTGTCGAGGATCTTGATATCAATCTTAATTTAGTCAGAAAAAGGCTTCCTATCCCTGAATTGCAAGTAAATGAAATGACTGTGGGATCTCTGTCTAAAACGAAAGTGGCCGTTTTATCGATAGAAGGGATCGTTGATCAGGAAAATGTTGATAATGTTATCCAAAGGATCAATGACGTTGAGTTTGATGAAATATTGGACGGGTCATATCTCGCGCAAATGCTATATGATAATTCAAATACCTTGTTTCCCCTTTTCCTTAATACGGAAAGGCCTGATCGCATCGCAAGTGCCTTGGCTGAAGGCAAGGTAGCCCTGTTAGTCGATCGGTCGTCCTCTGTACTTATTACTCCAACCATTTTGTTGGAATACTTTATCACGATGGAAGATTATAATATGCCTTGGATTCCGGCATCGGCATTCCGTTTATTAAGGATTTTCGCGGTCGCTTTTTCGATATTTGCCACTCCCATTTATGTAGCCGTGCTGACGTATCATTATGAACTGATTCCTAAAGATCTTTTGGAAACGATCGTAACTTCAAGGAACTTAATACCTTTTCTGCCTTTAATCGAAGCATTATTCCTGGAGATCTCCATTGAGTTATTACGGGAAGCCGCTGCCAGGCTGCCAACAAAGGTAGGTCAGACATTAGGTATCGTCGGCGGTATCGTTATCGGTCAAGCCGCTGTAGTAGCTGGTTTGACCAGTAATATCTTATTAATCATCGTTGCCCTCTCGGCATTGGCATCATTTGTTACTCCCATTTATAAAATGGGGAATGCCATTCGGCTGCTGCGGTTCCCCTTTTTAATCGGTGCCCAAATTTGGGGGCTGCTCGGCATTACCATATCAGCTGTGTTTTTGATGACCCACCTTATCAAATTAACGTCAATGGGACACCCGTACCTTGAACCGATATACCCATTTCGCATGCCAGATTGGAAAGACAGCTTTGTTCGGCTTCCTTTCAATCTTTTCAAATCACGTCCTGTAAATTTACGACCAGATGATAAATCCAGACAGCCTCATCCAAAAAAAGCAAGAATCAAAAAAAATGATTTTAATGAATGATCTAAATGAGGGTCCCATATGAACCAAGCTGGTGTTAATGAAAAGTATAAAGTGTCACCGTTCTATGCGTTTTTTTTAGTGCATTCCATGCAAACGGGAGTAGGCGTTTTAAGTTTTCAAAGAGTTTTAGCGAAGACAACGGGAACAGATGGCTGGATTTCGATCCTACTGGCCGGCCTGATCGTCCATATAATGATTTGGGTCATTTATAAAATCTTCAGTATCGTTCCTGGTGATATCATTTCTGCAAATAATCAAGCATTCGGGAAATGGATGGGAAATTTCTTCAGCCTATTATTCATTCTTTACTTTTTTTTCCTCGGGATGACAGTCATGATTAGCTATATAAATGTCATACATGTATGGATGTTTGAAGAGGTACCATCTTGGGCTTTTTCAGTGGTCTTCCTGGTTTTGATTTATTATATTCATACGGGAGGATTCCGAACAATTACAGGTATTGCCTTTTTAAGCGTCCTTTTGACATACTGGCTTTTATTTGTCCTATTCTATGCCATGAAATACTCTGAATTCACCAATTTGCTTCCTGTTTTCCATCACACTCTATTGGACATATTGAAAGGAACCAGAGGTACTTCATTGACGCTGCTTGGTTTTGAAATGATCGTGATGTATTATCCGTTCATCAAAAATGCTAAAACTTCACAAAAATATGCCCATTGGGGGGCCTTAACGACAACCTTAATAACCGTATTCGTTTATTTGGTTTCACTTGTTTTTTATTCACAAAAACAGTTGGAACTGACTATATGGCCGACATTGTCAATGACCAGCGTTGTCGAATTGCCCTTTATCCAGCGATTTGAGTATATAGATGTTTCTTGGTGGGCCATCATTATCATACCCAACATGACCATCGCCTTGTGGTCAGCAAGCCGAGGTTTCAAGCGCTTGTTCAATGTTCAGCAAAAATATCCATTATGGGGGATGTCGATTATTATCCTGCTTACCAATATATTTATTTTTGATATCGATTCCCTCTATATATTGAATAAAATAATCGATCCATACGGCGTACTCTTTATTGCTTTATACTTGCCTCTTCTTTTGGCCATCATCTATATAAAGAAAATGAGGAAACGTATATGAGAAAATTATTTCTTGTTATCTTGGCTTTGCCCCTCCTTTGCAACTGTGCCGAGCCAAGAGTGGTGGATGAAGTCAATATGTCCCAGGCCATTGGCTACGACATACTGAAGAATGATAATGTCGAAGGAATGTTCGTCATTCCTATCTTCCAGCAGGACATGATGGGTAAATATCAAATCTTAAGCGGATCATCGACGACAACAAGTGATGTCCAGGCTGTCGTTTCCAAAAAAGCGGATAAGCCGGTATTGCTTGGACAGACACGCATCATTTTATTCAGTGAGAAAATGGTTCGGGAAATCGGAATGACAGAACTGACCGATTATCTCTACCGTGAACCACAACTTGGAAACAGGGTCATTTTGGCCATCGTTGAAGGAAAGGTCAAGAATGTCATAAATTCGAAACCATCAAATAAGAATGTGAATATTGGAATTTTTTTATCAGGTTTGATCAATCAACAAATTGAAACAGGTAATGGACCGGATACTAACCTCCATCTTTTTTTAAGAAACTCTCTAGAAGATGGCGGCGATTCGTTTCTTCCTTTATTTAAATTAATCAATAATGAAGTTTCGGTTTCTGGAGCCGCCCTATTTCATGAAAATAAGATGGTCAGCAAAGTCCCCACGGATGATATGTTCATCTTCAAAACATTAGTTCAACATCATAGGCGGGGAATATACAAATTCAAATTAAAAGACAAGAGAAAAAGCGATATTGTAGTGGAAAGTATCCGAAGCGGTTCAAGTTATGAGGTATCCAGCTCAGAGAGAAATCCCTCGATCACGATCAAGATCAAAATTAAAGGACAAATCAAGGAATCCATGCGAAGTGAAAACGTTACCAATAGAAAGATGATAAAAAAAATTGAAAAGGAAATGGAAGCTGATATAACCAAGCAAGCAAACCGTCTTATGAAAGATTTTCAGGAAAAATCCCTTGATCCGATTGGGCTGAAGGAAAAATATCACGCCAAAAATAAAAAATTGACCTATGAACATTGGAAAAAGATTTATCCGACAATGGACATTAATATAGAAACCAAAGTTAACATCACCCAAACCGGGGTCTCAGAATGATGAATTATCGATATGCCATTTAGAAATCTTCATCCGATTGGAAAAACTACATTCATACTAAATTGCTGGTGAACAGCTCAGTTATTTAACTGCATGGCTGGCAGATGCTTTTGAAACAGCAAGAATTGTGGTTAGCCGGATAAATGAATCTGATTATCTACCTATCGTCGTTACATTAATAACAGGAGCTGACTATATGAATACACCTATGAAATCGATCATCGCTTTCTCAGTATTAAGTATATGTTTAATCGCAGGATACTCATTTGCTTCCGCAGGTAACGAACAAGATGAATTGAAATCGGATAAAGTGACCTTTTTTGGGTCCCCAACTTCTGCGATTTCCAGTTCAGTTGCTGTGCCTCAAAGTTATAACCGGTTATTGTTTAGCGGAACAGTCGCTCCTCTTTTAAACAAGGATGGAAAAACCACTTATGAGAGATATGGCAATACAGAAAAGCAGGCAATCGGAATCTTAGAGAAATTAAAAGCAGATTTGAAAACAAAAGGACTTTCCCTCGCTGATGTAACCTATCTGCGTGTGTATGTCGCGCCAGATCCAAACAAGGGAAATACGCCAGACTATCAAGGTTGGTTCGATGCTTACGCTCTATTCTTTAATACAAAGGAAAATACAGTGAAAACAGCCCGTTCTACTGTAGGGGTGCAAAGTCTGGTTTCGCCGGATTACCTCATTGAGATTGAAGCAGAAGTAGCCTATAAAAATAACAGCAAGTCAAATAAATAGACGATCGATGTGTATGGACATGATTCAACATATCGATGTTCCAGCCACTCCGGAAAACCTTTGAATACCAAAAGAGACAGGAAATTATTCCTGTCTCAGACTGTAGACAAACTCGATGAAAATCGAGTTTGTCTATTTTTAT
>NZ_JVPL01000002.1:0-284 GCF_001054655.1 Bacillus sp. 220_BSPC | reverse complement strand
CGGCCAAACACCCCGAAGGTTTCCTGCGCGATATAGTCGGTCACTTCCCGGCGGCTCTTAAGATCTTCCTTCGTTCTAGGAATCATCCAGGGCTTTGGTGACTCTTTCCCCTAAATCTGATCTCAAATAAGTAAGCTTGTCTAGAGTTTCAGGATTATGCTGGGCATCAAAAATTTTAGCCATGATATCTATACCACCGCTAGTGGCCGGATGAGTTGTAACATCGGAGAGTAGTTCTCCCTTATAGTAAACGGTCCGATCATCCCGAAGACTTTCCTTGTACA
>NZ_JVPL01000096.1:0-40682 GCF_001054655.1 Bacillus sp. 220_BSPC | reverse complement strand
CGCCGCCAAGCCATTTAAAAAGATCAGCCATCCGGCTGGTCTTTTTTTGTATTGCGATATTTTTCAGCTTTCAGGAGGAGTGACGTAAATTAACAGCTAAATCGACCTGCAGGCTAATTAATTTCATCAGCTGACTTATTTATTCGGACTAAACTTGAATTGAAATAATTCATGGGAGCAAGATACGAATATGTAACGATCATGGAGCAGAGGTAATTTCATGAATCAAGCTATTTTAATTCAGAGGGAGGAGAAGGGCGGGATATTGAAGGGGATGTAGAGTATATGAGAGTAGATGCTTTTAGGAAGGCAAGGGGGATCATATTCTGAGTCATTTTGGAATTTCCATTATAAAGTATTTATTTACATGCATTCTTGTCTTTACTTATTCTTTTCATTATACTAGGAAGAATTTATTATTGATAATATGCAAGTTGGATGGGTAAGGAAGAAGGCAGACAAAATAGAACCATGAAGGGATCGGTATTGTGAGTAAAAAGAGTAAGGAAAAGTTTGAAGTTATCGAGGGCGAGACGATCGATGCATGTTTAGATCGAATTAAAGCGGCAGGTTACTTTCCTGTAAGGCGAACGGAAGAACCTATCTTTGCGGAGAGAATCGAGAATGGCAAAGTCCATTATGAGCCGGTTGATCGAAAAATTGTATTCGAAGCAAAGTTAATCGAGTAAAACACGAACGTTTAATTAATATCATGTAAAAATATTCGATTTTAACTTGACATTAAAATGGCCGGAAGGTAAGATGAAGTTACATTAATACGTCTCATATAATCATGGGGATATGGCCCAAAAGTTTCTACCTGATGACCGTAAATCATCGGACTATGAGAAAAGCATCTGACTATTTCGGAAACCTAGCCAAGTCTTTTTGTATTTTCCAAAAGGGCTTTCTGTTCCGGACAGGTTGCTTTCTCGATGAGGAAGCAACCTGTCCGGTTTTTTAATTTACATGTTATAGATAAATGATAAGCGTCTGTCTGCATACTCGGGACGCCATAATATGAGTGTTGGAGGGAAAGATGATATGAAACCGCAAGTTGGGGTTATTATGGGAAGTGTCTCGGATTGGGAAACGATGAAGTACGCTTGTGAATCATTGGAACAGCTTGAGATCCCCTATGAAAAAAGAGTCGTTTCCGCCCACCGGACGCCGGATTTACTATTTGAATATGCAGAGAGTGCAAAAGATAGAGATATTAAAGTGATTATTGCCGGAGCAGGCGGGGCTGCACATCTTCCAGGTATGACCGCCGCTAAAACGATTGTCCCTGTGATTGGCGTGCCAATACAGTCGAAGGCATTAAATGGGATGGATTCGTTATTATCGATTGTTCAAATGCCTGGTGGCGTACCGGTTGCAACGGTTGCGATCGGAAAAGCCGGCGCAGTCAATGCCGGTTTGTTAGCGGCTCAAATGTTAGCGGCTTTTGATTCTGACATTGCTGATAGGCTAGAGGCTTTACGAGACGAAACCAGAGAAAAGGTGTTACAGAGCAGTGAACAACTTAAATAATACAATCATATTACCTGGACAGACCATTGGAATTATCGGCGGTGGGCAATTGGGCAGGATGATGGCCTTGTCAGCTAAGGCATCGGGCTTTAAGATAGCGGTCCTAGAGCCGACTGCAGAAGGCCCATGTGCTCAAGTGGCGGATATTGAAATCATTGGTGCTTATGATGATATCGAAGCATTGAAAAGGTTAGCTGACGTCAGTGATGTCATAACATACGAGTTTGAAAATATCAGTTCAGAAGCCTTGGATTGGTTAAAGCAACATGCATTTCTTCCACAGGGCTCAGAATTATTAAAGCTGACACAGGATAGATTGACTGAAAAAAAAGCCATATCCGATGCAGGAGCTTCCGTTGCTCCATATCAGGAAATACAGGATATTTCAGAAATTTACCTTCATATAGAGAAATTAGGGTACCCTAGTGTGTTAAAAACGACGCGGGGCGGTTATGATGGAAAAGGGCAGTTGGTCATTAAGGAAGAAGCCGATATCAAAAAGGCTGAACCCCTGCTCAAAACAGGTATATGTGTGCTGGAAGCCTGGATTCCTTTCGTAAAAGAAATATCCATCATCGTTACGCGTAAGGCTGATGGCGAGAAAAGTCATTTTCCGATTGCGGAAAACATTCATATTGAAAACATTCTTCATAAAAGCATTGTTCCGGCCCGTATCAGTATCCAAGCTGAACGGAAAGCTATTGATGAAGCTTTGCAGCTTGCAGAGAAACTTGATTTGGTGGGGACATTGGCAGTCGAGATGTTTTTAACCGCTCAGGATGATATCATCATTAATGAATTAGCGCCAAGACCTCATAACTCAGGCCATTATACAATGGAGGCATGTGAGACTTCACAGTTTGAACAGCATATAAGGGCTGTCTGCAATTGGCCTCTCGGAAATACGGCGTTATTGAAGCCTGTGGTAATGATAAACATCCTTGGTGAGCATATCGGACCCTTGATGGATGAAATTCCGACGCTTTCAGATTGGAAGGTTCACCTTTACGGTAAGAAAGAAGCCAAGCTTAAGCGGAAAATGGGTCATGTGAATATTTTACGTCCAACGATTGAGGAAGCTCTTTTGGAAAGTGATCGAAGCAAAATATGGAATCAACAGGTTGAAACGGAGGAAGTAAAATGATTGAACGTTATACCCGCCCAGAGATGGGAAACATTTGGACAGAAAAGAACCGCTTTAATGCGTGGTTGGAAGTTGAAATCTTAGCTTGTGAAGCATGGTCGGAGCTAGGTGTCATTCCAAAAGAAGATGTGAAGCTTCTTCGTGAAAATGCTACATTCGATGTCGACCGTATCAATGAAATCGAAAAAGATACACGCCATGATGTTGTTGCTTTTACACGTGCGGTTTCCGAAACGTTGGGTGAAGAACGGAAATGGGTCCATTACGGACTGACTTCCACTGATGTGGTGGATACAGCTCTTTCATATGTGATAAAGCAGGCGAATGAGATCCTTGCCAAGGATTTAAATAACTTCGTGGAGATCCTGAAAAATAAAGCGAAAGAACATAAATACACGGTTCAAATGGGACGTACACATGGAGTTCATGCGGAACCGACCACTTTTGGGTTGAAACTGGCACTTTGGTATCAAGAAATGAAACGCAATGTCGAACGTTTTGAAGAAGCAAGAAAGAACATAGAGGTTGGGAAAATCTCTGGGGCTGTCGGAACTTACGCAAACATCGACCCGTTCGTTGAAAAATTCGTTTGTGAAAAGCTTGGCCTTGAAGCAGCGCCAATCTCAACACAAACATTACAACGCGATCGCCATGCACATTATATGAGTACATTGGCTTTAATTGCGACATCTATTGAAAAGTTTGCAGTGGAAATTCGCGGCTTGCAAAAAAGTGAAACACGCGAAGTGGAAGAATTCTTTGCAAAAGGACAAAAAGGATCTTCGGCAATGCCTCATAAACGGAATCCAATCGGTTCTGAAAATATGACGGGTATGGCTCGTGTAATCCGCGGTTACATGATGACAGCATATGAGAATGTGCCATTATGGCATGAACGTGACATTTCGCATTCTTCTGCTGAGCGCATCATCTTGCCGGATGCAACGATCGCATTAAACTATATGCTGAACCGTTTCAGCAACATAGTGAAGAACTTGACCGTTTATCCAGAAAATATGAAACGCAATATGGACCGTACGCTGGGATTGATTTTCTCACAACGTGTGCTGCTATCCCTTATCGATAAAGGACTTGTCCGTGAAGAAGCTTATGATACGGTTCAGCCGAAAGCGATGGAAGCATGGGAGCTTCAGGTTCCATTCAGAAGCCTGATCGAAAAGGATGATAAAATCACAAGCTTGCTTACGAAAGAAGAACTTGATGATTGTTTCGATCCTACACATCACCTGAAAAATGTTGATGTAATCTTTGATCGTTTAGGTTTATAAAAGTGAAGGCGGCAAACATGGCACCTTTAATGGTGATATGTTTGCCAAGCCTGATCAATGGCAGGAAGATTCATAATATTCACAATGTGGGGGTCTGGACAGATGGAAAAACGAGAATTGTTGTATGAAGGAAAAGCGAAACAGATTTTTGCAACGGACAACAGTGAAATAGTATGGGTGGAATACAAGGATTCGGCAACAGCATTCAATGGTGAGAAGAAGTCAGAGATTGCCGGAAAAGGTAAGTTGAATAATCAAATTACTAGCTTACTATTTTCAAAGCTTGCCCAAGAGAATATCCCGTCCCATTTTATTGAAATGCTTTCCGAACGGGAGCAGTTAGTCAAAAGGGTGTCCATCATTCCGCTAGAAGTCGTTGTCAGAAATACGGCTGCCGGCAGTTTTTCTAAAAGGACTGGCATTGAAGAAGGCCAGCCGCTCAAGAAAACGCTGATTGAGTTTTACTATAAAGACGACGAGCTCGGCGATCCTCTGTTAACGGAAGACCATATTGAAGAATTGGAACTTGCAAGCAAGGAAGATGTAGCGATTTTAAAAGAAAAGGCACAAGAAATCAGTATCGTCTTAACGTCTTTCTTTAAAGAGTTGGACATTAAATTGATTGATTTTAAATTAGAGTTCGGCAAAACCCCGAATGGAGACATTCTGCTGGCAGATGAAATTTCACCTGATACCTGCCGATTATGGGATATTAATACGAACGAAAAATTAGACAAAGATGTATTCCGCCGTGATTTAGGAAGTTTAACAGATGCTTATGAAAAAATACTAGCAAAGTTGGAGGGCACTCAACATGTATAAGGTTAAGGTATATATCACACTACGCGAAAGTGTATTAGATCCACAGGGAGCAGCAGTGCAACAATCACTTCATAGCTTGACATATAACGAAGTTAGTGATGTTCGAGTGGGGAAATACATTGAACTTACAATTAAGGATACGGATCGTGATTTAGATCAACTTGTGAAGGAAATGTGTGAAAAACTATTGGCCAATACGGTAATTGAAGCTTACCGTTATGATGTTGAGGAGGTTATCACCCAATGAAATTTGCTGTCATAGTTTTCCCTGGCTCCAATTGTGATGTCGATATGTACCATGCGATAAAGGATGCACTGGGGGAAGAAGTGGAGTATGTTTGGCACTCTACAGACAATCTAGATCAGTATGATGGGATTCTCCTTCCTGGAGGTTTCTCTTATGGAGACTATTTACGCTCTGGAGCAATTGCACGCTTTTCGAATGTAATGGCTGAAGTCGTAAAAGCGGCACAAGCAGGAAAGCCTGTCTTGGGTGTCTGCAATGGTTTTCAGATTTTACTTGAAGCAGGACTTTTACCTGGAGCGATGCGCCGTAATGAAGGCTTGAAATTCATTTGCCGCAATGTAGGACTGAAGGTTGAAAATAACCAATCGATGTTCACGACAGGATATGAATTAAATGAAACGATTACGATCCCTGTGGCACATGGTGAAGGGAATTACTACTGCGATGATGAAACATTGGCTGAATTAAAACAAAATAACCGCATCTTGTTCACGTATGATGGTGAAAATCCAAACGGAAGCTTGGAGCAAATAGCGGGAATTACAAATGAACAAGGAAATGTCCTCGGAATGATGCCTCATCCCGAACGTGCTGTTGATTCGCTGCTTGGCAGTAAAGACGGCTTAAAGATTTTTCAATCCATCGTAAAAAACTGGAGGGAATCACATGTTATTACAGCTTGAACCAAGTCCGGAAAAAATTAAATCGGATCGATTGTACGCAACAATGGGACTATCCGATGATGAATTTGCAATGGTGGAGAAAATCTTAGGCAGACTGCCGAATTATACGGAAACTGGTTTGTTTTCGGTTATGTGGTCAGAGCATTGTTCCTACAAAAATTCAAAACCCATCTTAAGGAAATTCCCGATTACAGGGGAGAAAGTGCTACAGGGTCCTGGTGAAGGAGCAGGTATCGTTGATATCGGTGACGATCAGGCTGTCGTTTTTAAAATTGAAAGTCATAACCACCCTTCGGCAATAGAGCCTTATCAAGGTGCTGCTACCGGTGTCGGCGGAATTATCCGTGATGTTTTCTCCATGGGAGCCCGTCCGATTGCGATGTTGAACTCACTTCGCTTCGGTGAGCTAGACAATGATCGCGTGAAATATTTATTTAAAGAAGTGGTTGCAGGGATTGCAGGATACGGGAATTGTATCGGAATTCCAACTGTCGGAGGAGAAATTCAATTTGATCCATCGTATGAAGGAAATCCTCTTGTCAATGCAATGTGTGTCGGTTTGATCGATCATAAGGACATTAAAAAGGGCCAAGCGCATGGAGTGGGCAACACAGTGATGTATGTGGGTGCCAAAACTGGACGTGATGGCATTCATGGAGCAACATTTGCATCTGAAGAGCTATCAGAGTCTTCGGAAGAGAAACGGCCTGCCGTACAAGTAGGCGATCCATTCATGGAGAAACTGCTTTTGGAAGCATGCCTTGAATTGATTCAAAATGATGCCCTTGTTGGCATTCAGGATATGGGAGCAGCAGGTCTTACAAGCTCATCTGCCGAGATGGCGAGTAAAGCTGGCTCAGGAATAAAAATGAACCTGGATTTGGTACCGCAGCGTGAAACGGGAATGACAGCATATGAAATGATGCTTTCTGAATCACAAGAGCGGATGCTGATCGTTGTCACTAAAGGACGCGAACAGGAAATCGTCGACTTGTTTACGAAATATGACCTAGAAGCGGTTGCTGTTGGTGAAGTAACGGATGATAAAAACCTAACCCTTTCCCATCAAGGTGAAATCGTTGCTGAGGTTCCGGTTGATGCATTGGCTGAAGAAGCTCCTATTTATCACAAGCCATCTGCAGAGCCGCAATATTTCCGTGACTTCCAAAGCATGACGGCAGAAGTGCCAGTCATTGAAGATTATAAAGAAACATTGGTATCACTATTGAAGCAACCGACAATTTCGAGTAAGGAATGGGTCTACGACCAGTATGATTACATGGTCCGCACGAATACAGTCGTCTCACCTGGATCGGATGCAGCGGTAGTGCGTGTACGTGGTACGAATAAAGCCCTTGCCATGACGACGGATTGCAACTCCCGCTTTATTTATTTAGATCCTGAAACAGGCGGCAAAATCGCTGTGGCTGAAGCAGCCCGTAACATCATTTGCTCGGGTGCGGAACCTTTAGCGATCACGGATTGCTTGAATTTTGGGAATCCAGAAAAACCAGAAATATTCTGGCAACTGGAAAAAGCGGCAGACGGTATGAGTGAAGCTTGCAGAAGCTTAAGTACTCCTGTAATCGGAGGAAATGTTTCCCTTTATAATGAAACGAATGGTGAAGCGATTTATCCGACGCCTGTGGTTGGAATGGTTGGTCTAGTCAATGACCTTAAGCACATCACAACACAAACATTTAAAAATGAATCCGATTTGATTTACGTGGTCGGTGAAGCGAAAGTGGAATTCGGAGGCAGTGAATTACAGAAAATGCTAGAGGGTAAAATCTTTGGACGCGCTCCAGAACTTGATTTGGACCTTGAACTAAAACGTCAGCAGCAAATTCTGACAGCAATCCAAAAAGGACTTGTTGCATCAGCCCATGACCTTTCGGAAGGCGGTTTGGCAGTGGCTTTAGCTGAATCTTTATTCGGGGCAAGCAAACTAGGGGCAAAAGTGAGTATATCCGGGGAACCTGTATCTGAATTATTCAGTGAAACGCAATCACGATTCCTACTGTCCATCAATCCTGAAAATCAAGCGTCATTTGAAGCTCTTGTTGAAGATGCGATTTGCATAGGCTCAGTAACGGCTGATAATAAATTAATCGTGGCAACAAGTGATAGCAAAGTATTGGAAGCGGACATTGAAGATTTACAAACAGCTTGGAAGGGAGCCATACCATGCTTGCTGAAATAAGAAGCCTAAACGAAGAGTGTGGTGTTGTTGGAGTCTGGGGACATCCCGATGCAGCCCAGCTTGCTTACTACGGTTTGCATAGCTTGCAACATCGTGGTCAAGAGGGAGCGGGCATCGTCGTGACGGATGGTGAGCAGATGTCCATCTCTAAGGGCGAAGGACTTGTCACAGAGATATTCACTGCGGAAAAAATGCAGGCACTTTCCGGTAGCGGTAAAGCGGCAATCGGCCATGTCCGTTATACAACGGCAGGCGGCGGCGGGTATCAAAATGTTCAGCCTTTCCTGTTCAATTCTCATACAGGAGGGCTGGCCCTTGCCCATAATGGGAATATCGTCAATGCCCATCAATTAAAAGCACAGCTTGAAGGACAAGGAAGCATTTTTCAAACGACCTCTGATACGGAAGTTCTGGCACATCTGATTAAACGCTCCGGCTACTCGGATGTAAGAGATTCCGTGAAGAACAGTTTAAGTATGCTAAAGGGAGCCTATGCCTTTGTCATCATGACAGAAACCCAAATGATCATGGCAAGAGATCCGCATGGCTTCCGTCCACTTTCCTTGGGGAAAATAGGCGATGCATATTTCGCTGCATCTGAAACATGTGCACTTGATATTGTAGGTGCAGAATTCATCCGGGATATTGAGCCGGGTGAACTCGTTGTCATTAATGATGAGGGAATCACATCCGAATACTTTTCGCTTTCCAGCCAACAGGCAATGTGCACGATGGAGTACGTGTATTTTTCCCGTCCGGATAGCAACATTGATGGTATCAATGTTCATACGGCACGGAAAAACCTTGGTAAGCAAATGGCACTCGAAACCAAAATTGAAGCAGACGTAGTTACAGGTGTACCTGATTCCAGCATCTCGGCAGCGATTGGCTATGCTGAAGCTGCAGGCATTCCTTATGAAATGGGCTTAATAAAGAATCGTTATGTTGGACGGACTTTCATTCAGCCATCACAAAGTCTGCGTGAACAAGGCGTAAAGATGAAACTATCACCTGTAAGAGGGGTAGTGGAAGGCAAGCGGGTCATAATGGTTGATGATTCAATCGTCCGTGGGACAACGAGCAGAAGGATTGTCCGCATGTTAAAAGATGCCGGAGCGAAAGAAGTGCATGTGGTAATCAGCTCACCACCGATCAAGAATCCATGTTTTTATGGCATAGACACGTCTAAAAAGGAAGAACTGATTGCAAGCTCAAAATCGGTGGAGGAAATAAGGGAAATCATTGAAGCTGATTCCTTAACTTTTTTAAGTGTCGAAGGTATGGTCGAAGCAATTGGACGACCGTTTCCTGGAGAAACGCGCGGTTCATGCCTAGCTTGTTTCACCGGAAATTATCCGACTGAAATTTTTGAATACGAACGAGAAAAAACAAAATGTTAATCAAGTCGGCAATGATGATTGATTTTCGGAGGAGGATTTCAAATGGCTAATGCATATAAACAGGCTGGTGTGGATATTGAGGCTGGTTATGAAGCGGTAAATCGAATGAAAAAACATGTAAAGCGCACATTTCGTCCAGAAGTAATGAATGGTCTGGGCGGTTTCGGCGGCATGTTTGATTTATCTTCCTTGAACCTTAAAGAACCTGTGCTCATTTCTGGTACGGATGGAGTGGGTACAAAACTTTTGTTAGCGTTCATGATGGATAAACACGATACAATTGGAGTGGATTGTGTAGCTATGTGCGTCAATGATGTTGTCGTTCAAGGTGCTGCACCTTTATACTTTTTAGATTATATTGCCTGTGGTAAAGCAGATCCTGAACGAATTGAAATGATCGTCAAAGGAATTGCAGATGGCTGTGAGCAGGCGGGCTGTGCTTTAATCGGCGGAGAAACGGCTGAAATGCCAGGCATGTACGAGACGGAAGAATACGATGTGGCAGGCTTTACTGTAGGTGCCGTTGAAAAATCACGTTTGATTACTGGTGAAGCCATCTCGGCTGGTGACGTCGTTATTGGACTCGCTTCAAGCGGCATCCACAGTAATGGGTATTCCCTTGTTCGTAAAATCCTTCTTGAGGACTCAGGCATGGGGCTTCATGACTTCGTACCGGAACTGGATTGCAAGTTGGGAGAGGAATTATTAAAGCCGACAAAAATCTATGTGAAGTCCGTTTTATCGACGTTGGAAAAATTTGAGGTTAATGGTCTTGCCCATATCACCGGTGGAGGATTCATCGAGAATATTCCGCGTATTCTTCCTGAAGGATGCGGTGTTGAAATTGAGCTTGGAAGCTGGGAAATTCCAACTATATTCTCATTCCTTGAAGAAAAAGGGAACCTTGTAAAAGAGGAAATGTTCAATATCTTCAATATGGGAGTTGGAATGACGGCTATCGTGAAAAAAGAAGTGGCATCCGATGTGCTAGCCCACCTACGGTCTTGCGGTGAAGAAGCCTCAGTTATTGGGACGGTTGTGGATGGAAATGGAGTGTCGTTCAAATAATGAAACGCCTTGCTGTCTTTGCATCAGGTAACGGTAGTAATTTTCAATCAATTGCTGAAGCAATAAAAAGTGGAAAGTTGAAGGCGGAAATCTGTCTTGTCGTATGCGATCGTGAAGACGCATATGTGCTTGAGAGAGCAAAGCTTGAGAATATTGATTCTTTCTCCTTTTCAGCAAAGAATTACTCCAACAAGACTGAATATGAATCGGAAATCCTGGAAAAACTTCGCCAGTATGAGATAGAGTTCATCATTCTTGCTGGTTATATGCGTTTGATAGGTCCGACATTATTACAAAAGTATTCACAGAGGATCGTGAACATCCACCCTTCACTTCTGCCAAGTTTTCCAGGCAAGGATGCAATTGGCCAGGCTTTTGATGCCGGAGTGAAGGAAACGGGGGTAACCGTTCATTATGTGGATGATGGAATGGACACAGGACCGGTCATTGCCCAAAAAACAGTGCCGATTCTTGAAGGGGATACGAAAGACATCCTTCAGAAAAGGATTCAGGAAATGGAGCATGATCTGTATCCGTCAGTTTTGCAGGAGCTATGCCACAAGAAACTTACTTAATGGAGGGACCAACATAACATGAAGAAACGTGCATTAATTAGTGTATCGGATAAAACAGGTATCGTAGAATTTGCTCAAGGATTAATTGAAGCAGGTTTTGAAATCATTTCTACAGGCGGTACCAAAAAAACGCTGCAGGATAATGGTATTGAGGTAATTGGAATCAGTGACGTCACCGGTTTCCCTGAAATATTGGATGGACGTGTTAAAACGCTTCACCCGAATGTCCATGGAGCAGTGTTGGCAAAACATGATGACAAAAATCACGCAGCACAGCTTGCGGAACATAATATTGAACCCATTCAACTTGTCTGTGTGAACCTATATCCATTCCAGGCGACTATTTCCAAACCGGAAGTCACTGTGGAAGATGCTATTGAAAACATCGATATCGGTGGACCGACAATGCTTCGTTCTTCTGCTAAAAACCACGAATATGTGACTGTTATCGTTGATTCCAATGATTATCCTACCGTATTGGCTGAGCTGGAACAAAACGGCGGGGTATCAAAAACCACGAATCGCCGCCTGGCAGCAAAAGTTTTCCGTCATACAGCAGCATATGATGCCGTTATTTCAGAGTATATGACAGAGCTTGCCGATGAAGAAAATCCTGAATCATTGACTGTTACCTATGAATTGAAACAGTCGCTTCGTTATGGGGAAAATCCACATCAAAAAGCCGCATTCTATAAAAAACCGCTTGGTTCCGTTTTCTCAATTGCAGAAGCGAATCAATTACATGGAAAAGAACTTTCCTACAACAACATTAATGATGCTGATGCAGCACTTCAAATCGTTAAAGAATTCAATGAGCCGGCTGCAGTTGCAGTCAAACATATGAATCCTTGCGGCGTCGGTGTCGGTGCGACCATTTTGGAAGCATATGAAAAAGCATATGAGGCAGATGCCACTTCCATTTTCGGTGGGATCATCGCTTTGAACCGTGAAGTTGATAAGGCAACTGCGGAAAAGCTTCATGAAATCTTCCTTGAAATCATCATTGCACCTGGGTTTACACAAGAGGCAGTGGAAGTATTGACAAGCAAGAAAAACCTTCGTTTATTAACGATCGATTTCGACGCGGTTAAAAAGCCTGAACGTAAATTGACATCCATTGAAGGCGGATTGCTTATTCAAGATCAGGATGCACATAGCTTAAAGGATGCAGAGGTAAAAGTGGCAACGAAACGTGAGCCTACCCCTGAAGAGTGGAAAGCCATGGAACTTGGCTGGAAAATCGTGAAACATGTCAAGTCGAATGCAATTGTGGTTTGTAACGATCAAATGACAATAGGTGTTGGCGCAGGACAAATGAACCGCGTGGGAGCTGCAAAAATTGCTTTGGAACAAGCTGGGGAAAGAGCAATAGGAAGTGCATTGGCATCAGATGCTTTCTTCCCGATGGATGATACTGTAGAAGCGGCAGTGAAAGCGGGCGTCACGGCAATCATTCAGCCTGGTGGATCTGTTAAAGACGAAGATTCGATCAAGAAAGCTGATGAATATGGGATTACGATGGTGTTGACAGGAATTCGTCACTTTAAACATTAATCAAAAATGAGGTGCGATAATGAATGTACTAGTAATTGGCCGGGGCGGCAGGGAGCATGCCATAGCCCGCAAACTATTTGAAAGTAAACGAGTTGGGACCGTTTTTGCAGCACCGGGAAATCCAGGGATGACCGATGTAGCGACTCTTGTACCAATTGATGAAAACAATCATGGGGATTTGGTTGCCTTTGCAAAGAAGAATGCTGTTTCATTAACGGTGATCGGGCCCGAAACCCCATTGTTGAATGGACTTGCAGATGATTTTACGGAAGCGGGATTACAGGTATTTGGCCCTAATGGCCGTGCTGCAGTCATCGAGGGAAGTAAATCCTTTGCTAAAGATTTAATGAAGAACTACAGCATTCCCACAGCGGAATATGAAACATTTTCTGATTATGATTCAGCAAAAGCATATATCGAAAAAATGGGTGCCCCCATTGTCATAAAAGCGGATGGTTTGGCAGCAGGAAAAGGTGTCGTAGTTGCTATGACGATGGAAGAGGCGTTAGACGCCATCCATGATATGCTAGTCGGAGCAAAGTTCGGGGAAGCATCTGCCAAAGTCGTTATTGAGGAATTCCTTGATGGCGAGGAATTTTCATTGATGGCATTCGTTAATGGGGAAAAAGTGTATCCGATGGTCATTGCTCAAGATCATAAGCGGGTTTTTGATGGAGATCAGGGTCCGAACACAGGTGGAATGGGTGCATATTCACCGGTGCCGCAAATATCCGATGAAATGATCCAGACTGCAGTCGAAACGATTCTTAAACCCACGGTAAATGCGATGATTTCTGAGAATCGGAGTTTTACAGGAATATTATATGCCGGGTTGATCGCCACTGAAAAAGGCACAAAAGTCATTGAGTTCAATGCCCGTTTTGGCGATCCGGAAACGCAAGTCGTTTTACCTCGTCTAAAGACAGACTTCGTAGATACGCTTGAAGCGGTTCTTTCTGGAGAGGATTTACAACTTGAATGGCATGAAGAAGCCGTGCTCGGAGTGGTCGTCGCAGCTGATGGATATCCAGGGGAATATAAAAAGGGATCTATCATTAAAGGCTTGGAAAAGATTGATCCGAAAGCCCATGTTTATCATGCTGGAACGGCTCTCAATAATGAAGGGAACTTCATCTCGAATGGCGGACGTGTACTTCTGGTTGCTGCAAAAGGGAAAGATTTGGCCTCTGCGCAAGCTGAAGTATATAAAGAGTTAGGGCATATTGAGAAAGACGGTTTATTTTGGCGAACGGATATTGGCTACCGAGCAATAAAATTCAATTTTTCATCATAATATAAAGAAGCTGACTCTAAGCGGAGTCAGCTTCTTCTATAAGACTTAATATGAATCAGATTGATTCGATTCATTTTCCTGTTTTGGTCCTTTTGTCATCAAGTTTTGTCCGTTTTCCATCGCATCTACGACAGGACAATAACGGAGGATTCCTTCGCCTATTTTCATGGCGGAAAGCATGGCCACGATTATATAAGATTGGTTTTTCCATGGTTTTTTCACCATTTTAGCCGTAGCCCATGTTAGAAATGTAAAACCACAAGTAATTCGCATTAAAGCATTTATTATACTGATATTTTGTTTAAACTTCATATAAAATCCATCCCTTCACAAAAATTTAACAATAATCTGGATAACATTACTGTTCTAATGGGGCAAGTATGTTACTATGAAATAAAATTGGATTGAAAATGGTTTTTTTCATACACTGTTTCTAATAACTTATGGGGGAATGTTTATGCTTGAACAGCGCTATAGATGGAAAAATAAACATCTAAGAGAACATATAGATGTGCTGGATGGCAATAGGGCACCACACATTCTGCTAAAAAATACGACTTATTTAAATCAGGCTTTACGAAAATGGGTAAAAGCGAATATATGGATATATGAAGATCGCATCATATATGTTGGCGATAAGCTTCCTGATAATATAGACCGCTGTGAAATGGTCGACTGTACAAACCAGTACTTGGTCCCGGGTTATATTGAGCCGCATTCACACCCTTCTCAATTATATAATCCCCTTTCTTTTTCACGTTATGCATCTCATTTTGGCACAACGACATTGATCAATGATAACTTGCCGTTTCTATTGCAGTTAGATAAAAAGAAAGCGTTTTCTCTTTTGAAAGAATTACGTAACATTCCTGTAACAATGTATTGGTGGAGCCGTTTTGACGGACAAACGGAATTGATCGATGAAGATATGGTCTTTTCCCATGGGGCCGTCAAATCATGGCTGGAGCATGATGCCGTATTACAGGGCGGGGAACTAACTGGATGGCCGAAGCTTCTCGATGGGGATGACATGATGTTGCACTGGATTCAGGAAGCCAAGCGAATGAGGAAGAAAATAGAAGGACACTTTCCAGGTGCTTCAGAGAAGACTTTAGCAAAAATGACCTTGTTCGGCGCCGATTGTGATCATGAGGCAATGACAGGTGATGAAGTCATGTCACGCTTGCTGCAGGGCTATTATGTATCGTTAAGACATTCTTCGATCCGTCCGGATTTACCAAAGCTGATACAGGAAATCCATGAACTGGGCATTGATCATTATGACAAATTCTTTTATACGACAGATGGATCACCGCCGTCCTTTTATGAAGGTGGTTTCATAGACTGCTTGATCAAAATAGCGATAGAGCATGGCGTTCCGGTCATCGATGCCTACAATATGGCGACCATCAACATCGCACGATATTATAACATTGAATACCTTCATGGCAATATTGCCACAGGGAGGGTGGCGAACATCAACTTCCTGACCGATGTAAAGGAACCCGCACCGGTTTCGGTAATGGCGAAAGGGAAATGGGTGAAAAGGGATGGTGAGATCATTCCGGATAAACAGGAAATCGAATGGAGTGATTTCGATTTTAAACCGCTCGATCTTGATTGGGATCTCAGTTTAAAGGAAGATTTTGAATTTTCCATGCCGTTCGGGATAGAATTGGTTAATAATGTAATTACGAAACCGTACTCCCTTGCCAATGATGTTGGGCATGAAGAACTGAACTTTGAGGATGATGAATGCTTTTTCATGCTAATCGACCGGGAAGGGAAATGGCGCATCAATACGATATTAAAAGGGTTTGCGGACAAATTGTGTGGCTTTGCTGGCTCTTATACAAATACAGGTGATATCATATTGATCGGTAAAAGGAAAAAGGATATGCATTTGGCATTTAACCGGCTGAAGGAAATTGGCGGTGGAATCATTTTGACGGAACAAGGCAAGGTGATTCATGAACTTCCTCTGAAATTAAAGGGAGTCATGTCGACCAAGGAGGTTCCTGAATTGATAAAAGAAGAAAATGAATTGAAACATTTGCTGCGGGAGAGAGGTTATCGCTTCGCCGATCCTGTGTATACCCTTTCATTCTTTTCGACAACCCATCTGCCATATATAAGGCTCACCCAGCGAGGAGTATATGATGTAATGAATAAAACTATACTCTTTCCCACTATAATGCGTTAAAATATAAGAGAAGAAATGGCTAATAAATCAGAGGAGTGGAAAGATGAATTTTAAGAGAGTTCTTTTCATCGTTATTGCTATTTTACTGCTGGCAGGCTGTTCGACGAAAGAGGATCCTGCATCGGATGACAGTAAGCCGAAAGACCAAGCTGTCATCAAAAATACAGATGTGAAAAATGAACCTTCCAATGAGTTTCCACTTACAGGTATGGCCACCGAAGCAGGCAGTGAGCGAAGGGCTGCAGCAGTGATGATTAATAATCATCCGGAAGCACGCCCGCAATCGGGTCTCTCAGAAGCCGATATGGTTTACGAAATGCTCGCAGAAGGTGACATAACCAGATTTTTAGCTATCTTCCAAAGTGAAATGCCTAGTCAAATCGGTCCGATTCGGAGTGCAAGGGACTATTATATCGAATTGGCTAAAGGCCTTGATTGCATCTATGTCTGTCATGGGTATAGCCCCGAGGCAAAGACCATGCTGGACAGAGGGTATATTGATAACTTGAACGGATTATATTATGATGGTACTTTGTTTCAACGTTCGGCAGATCGAAAAGCACCGCATAATTCCTACACCTCCTTTGAGGATATCGAAAAAGGTGCAAAGGAAAAGGGTTATGAGTTGAATGGTGCACCGGAGCCTTATGCTTTCCTTACAAAGGAAGAGGCAGCTGGACTTCAAGGGGAACCGGCATTGAAAACCGAGGTTTCCTACGGATCAGACGAGTATGATGTACAGTATGAATACGAGGCCACGGAAGAGAAATATAAACGTTTTTCGAATGGAGAGCAAACAGTCGAGCATAAATCGAATAAACCTATTTTACTGGATAATATATTGATCATTGAGGCTGCTCATCAAGTGATCGACGACAAAGGGCGTCGAAAAATCGACTTGAAAAGTGGCGGAAATGGTTATTTACTTCAAAAAGGAAAAGCGAATGAAGTAGAATGGGTGAATAAGGATGGTCGTATTACACCAGTGAAAAACGATAAAGAGGTAGGGTTGATTCCAGGGAAAACTTGGATCAATATTATTCCGGATGAACCTGGTTTAGTAGGAGACGTCTCATTTTGATACCCATGAAATTGAGGGGGAGTAACATGCAAATTGATAAGTTAAGAGGAAAAGAAACGGATCAGCTGTTCAAGTCGATCCTTTCCTTGCGTGATTTGGACGAATGCTATCGATTTTTTGATGATCTATGCACAGTTAATGAAATTTCATCATTGGCACAGCGTCTTGAAGTAGCCCGCATGCTTGAAGAAGGAAAAACCTATCATAAAATCGAAACGGAAACAGGTGCAAGCACGGCTACGATTTCCAGGGTCAAACGCTGCTTGAACTACGGAAATGATGCTTATTCCATGGCTCTGAACCGTATTAAGGATAACGTAGAGGAAACAACTGAATCATAATTCTTTCGATTATAATAAAAAGCTGGGGAATTCATTTCCCGGCTTTTTATTTTGTGTCCAGCACGCTCATTGCCGGCTGTCTTTCAGCCGTATCCATGTTATATTGGATTTTAGATTAAAAGGTTCCATTTGGTAATAACATTTTATCGATACTTCTCTTTTTTAATGAAAAATCTTAATGCTATAATGGTGTAATGGGAAGTGTGAATGGAGGATTATAATGTACGATTTTCGCGAGTGGAAACATGTTTTCAAACTCGATCCAAATAAAGAAATAAGTGATGAGGCCCTTGAGAAAGTCTGTGAATCCGGTACTGATGCAATCATGGTCGGGGGAACGGATGGTATCACGCTTGAGAATGTGCTTCATTTAATGGCACGTGTCAGGCGATATACGGTCCCGTGTGTGATGGAAATTTCTTCAGTTGAAACGGTGACGCCAGGGTTTGATTTATATTTCATTCCGAGTGTCCTGAATAGCACCAACCCGGATTGGATGATGAAATTGCATCAGCAAGCAGTCAAGGAATACGGATACCTTTTGAATTGGGATGAAATTTTCGTTGAAGGGTACTGTATCCTGAACCCTGAGTGCAAGGCGGCCCAATTGACGAAAGCCAATACTGATTTGGATATGGATGATGTGGGTGCATACGCGATGATGGCGGAAAAGATGTTCAACCTGCCGATCTTTTATTTGGAATACAGCGGTGATTATGGCGATGTCCAGATGGTGGAAGCGGCCAAAGAGAGTTTGGAAGATACCATACTATTCTATGGCGGTGGGATAAAATCGGTTGAACAAGCCAAAGAGATGTCCAAGATTGCGGATGTCATCGTTGTCGGCAATGTGATTTATGAAGATTTGAAAGTGGCCCTGGCAACAGTTACGGCAGTTAAATGAAAACATGTAAGAAATATAGTATACTAAAACAGAAACGAATGTTCGTATAGGTGGTGTGATAATGCAATATTTAGCGGAAAAATTATTAATTGGTTTGAATGAACAGCAACAAAAAGCAGTGAAAGCAACAGATGGTCCACTTTTAATCATGGCTGGGGCAGGAAGTGGAAAGACGCGTGTGCTGACTCACCGAATAGCTTATTTGATGGTCGAGAAGGAAATAGCGCCTTGGAACATCCTTGCAATCACGTTCACCAACAAAGCTGCACGTGAGATGAAGGAGAGGATCCGTGCCATACTTGGCGGTGCATCCGAAGATATCTGGATTTCGACTTTCCACTCGATGTGTGTCCGCATTCTACGAAGAGATATCGACCGTATCGGATTTAATAGGAACTTCTCGATATTGGATACGACGGATCAGCAATCGGTCATAAAACAAATCATGAAAGACCGTAATATGGATACAAAGAAATATGATTATCGTGCCATTTTGGGCAGCATCAGTTCAGCGAAAAATGAATTGGTCGGGCCGGAAGAGTACCTGAAGACGGCGTCTGATTACTTCACTAAAGTAACGGCCGATGTTTATACGGAATATCAAAAACGGCTGCGCAAAAATTCAGCGCTCGATTTCGATGATTTGATCATGATGACGATTCAATTATTCCAGCTCGTACCTGAGGTGCTTGAATATTATCAGCGTAAATTTCAATACATTCATGTTGATGAGTACCAAGATACGAACAGGGCTCAATATATGCTTGTTAAATTATTGGCTTCACGCTTCCGTAATCTCTGTGTTGTCGGGGATTCCGATCAGTCGATTTATCGTTGGCGCGGTGCGGATATTGCGAATATCCTTTCATTTGAAAAAGATTATCCGAATGCCAACATGATTTTCCTTGAACAGAATTACCGCTCGACGAAAAAAATCCTTGCAGCAGCGAATAAGGTCATCGATAACAATCAAAACCGTAAGCCGAAAAATCTTTGGACCGAGAATGCAGATGGCAATAAGATATTCTATTACCGTGCGGACAATGAACAAGGGGAAGCGCAATTCGTAGCCGGAAAGATAAATGAGTTAGTTCAGGACGGCAGCAGGAAGTATTCAGATATAGCAATACTTTACAGAACGAATGCACAATCACGTGTCATGGAGGAAGTTCTGCTTAAATCCAATATTAATTATGCAATAGTCGGGGGCACTAAGTTCTATGACCGTAAAGAGATTAAGGATTTACTTGCCTATCTTCGACTTATTGCGAACCCTGATGATGACATCAGCCTTCGCCGTGTAATCAATGTGCCAAAACGCGGAATTGGTGCAACTTCGATGGACAAAGTGGCAGATTATGCAGATCAATATGATGTTTCCATATATAAAGCACTGGAGTCTGTGGAAATGGCAGGGATAAGCGGGAAGGCCACCAAAGCGGCAAGGGAATTCCATACGCTGATCACTAATTATACAAATCAGCAGGAGTACTTATCCGTGACGGAACTTGTGGAGGAAGTCATCGAGAAAACTGGTTACCGTGAGATGCTGCAGGCAGAAAAAACGATTGAATCACAAAGCCGGCTTGAAAATATAGATGAGTTTTTATCTGTTACGAAAGCATTCGAAGATAACAGCGAGGACAAATCATTGGTGGGCTTTTTGACTGACCTGGCGTTGGTTGCTGATATAGACCAACTTGACGAGAATACCGAAGAAAATACAAATACGGTAACGTTGATGACATTGCATTCAGCGAAGGGACTTGAATATCCGGTAGTCTTTCTATTGGGCCTTGAAGAAGGGGTTTTCCCTCACAGCCGCTCGCTTATGGATGAAGAGGAGATGGAAGAAGAACGCCGTCTGGCTTATGTGGGAATTACAAGGGCCGAAAATGAACTATTCATAAGCAATGCCCAAATGCGGACATTGTATGGACGGACGAGCATGAATCCCGTTTCACGTTTCATCAGTGAAATACCAGAGGAACTTCTAGAAGACCTAAAACCGAAACCTGCTCCTAGAGCTAGGCAAACGCCTTTCAGCTCTTCGAGAACCGGGTCTCCTTCAACGGCTTCAACAAGAAAAGTGCCTGCCTTTGGAAAAGCTGTTTCTGCACCATCCGCAACGGGCGGTGAAGAAATCGGCTGGGCTGTCGGTGACCGTGCCTCCCATAAAAAATGGGGTATAGGAACCGTGGTAAGCGTAAAAGGGGAAGGCGAAGGAAAGGAATTGGATATTGCCTTTCCAAGTCCAATCGGCATCAAACGCCTATTGGCGAAATTTGCACCAGTTGAAAAAGCATAAGCTATTAATATGCTCCTGCTGGTAAAGAATAGGGATATCTTACTTTAGACACCGCTCTTCTATACAGAAGTGCGGTGGAGTCTTCTTTAGAAAGGATTGAACGTATGGACTTACAAGCTGCAGAGAAGAAAGTTCTGGAACTGCAAACGTTATTGAACCAATACAGCTATGAATATTATGTGATGGACCAGCCATCAGTACCTGATGCTGAATATGATCGGCTGCTACGTGAACTTATTGGGTATGAGGAGAAATTTCCGGAACTGCAAACGGAGGACTCACCGACACAACGGGTCGGTGGCGCCATTTTGGATATGTTTGAAAAGGTGGAGCATACCACTCCGATGCTTAGTTTAGGCAATGCCTTCAACGAAAGTGACTTGCGGGATTTCGACAGAAAGGTCAGACAATCTGTAGGTGACAATTTTTCCTATGTATGTGAATTGAAAATTGACGGACTTGCCGTCACACTTCAATATGAGAATGGATATTTCGTAAGAGGGGCAACCCGTGGAGACGGAACGATCGGTGAAGATATTACCGCTAATTTGAAAACGATCAAGTCGATCCCATTGAAGTTACGGGAGCCGGTCGCCATAGAAGTGCGCGGTGAGGCCTTCATGCCAAAAAAATCATTCGAATCATTAAACAAGGCTAAGGAAGAACGCGATGAGGAACCATTTGCAAACCCGCGAAATGCCGCTGCCGGCTCGTTAAGGCAGCTTGATCCGAAACTTGCTGCGAAACGGAACTTGGATATTTTCCTTTATGCGATTGCCGATTTGGGGGAAACGGGGGTCCGTTCCCATAGCGAGGGTCTGGATTTATTGGATCGACTCGGGTTTAAGACGAATCGGGAAAGAAAAACATGCTCGAATATAGAGGAAGTACTGGCCTATATAGTAGAATGGACGGAACAACGTCCAAACTTAGCCTATGATATTGATGGAATTGTCGTAAAGGTGGATTCCCTTGAACAGCAGGATGAATTAGGTTTTACTGCAAAAAGTCCGCGATGGGCCATTGCTTATAAATTCCCAGCTGAAGAAGTCATTACAACCCTAAGGGATATCGAGCTGAATGTGGGCCGTACGGGTGTATTGACCCCGACTGCCGTTTTGGATCCCGTCCGGGTAGCAGGTACGACTGTGCAGCGAGCTTCACTTCACAATGAAGACTTAATCCGTGAAAAGGACATCAGAATCGGAGATCAAGTGGTTGTGAAAAAAGCGGGTGATATCATTCCTGAGGTAGTCAATGTACTGGCAGAGCGCCGTACAGGGGAAGAAGTCGAGTTTCAGATGCCGACTGAGTGCCCCGAGTGCAGCAGTGAACTTGTCCGGCTGGACGGGGAGGTGGCTTTACGCTGCATCAACCCGAAGTGTCCTGCACAAATACGGGAAGGCCTGATTCACTTTGTTTCCCGTACAGCTATGAATATAGACAGTCTTGGTGAAAAAGTGATTAGCTTGTTATTTAAAGAAGAACTCATACAAGATGTGGCTGATATTTATAAGCTTACATACGATCAACTGATTGCTTTGGAAAGGATGGGGGATAAATCCGTCACTAAACTTCTTCAAGCGATTGAAGCTTCGAAAGCCAACTCGTTGGAAAAATTACTATTCGGGCTGGGCATTCGCCATGTTGGTTCAAAAGCTGCCAAGACGCTTGCGAGGGAATTCGGGACGATGGAAGCCTTAAGCAAGGCGAGCCGTGAAGAACTAACGGCCATCAATGAAATAGGCGATAAGATGGCTGATTCCATCGTAGCTTATTTTGAATTGGAAGAAGTCCATGCTTTATTGAATGAGTTGGATGCAGCCGGTGTGAATCTTACTTTCAAAGGGCAAAGAGCTGTTGCTATAGAAGATATCGACTCCATTTTTGCCGGTAAAACAGTCGTTTTAACGGGGAAACTGCATCAGTTAACACGTAACGAAGCTAAAGAGAAATTAGAGGCGCTAGGAGCTAACGTTGCTGGAAGTGTAAGCAAGAAAACCGATTTGGTCGTAGCTGGTGAAGATGCCGGTTCCAAACTGGAAAAAGCCGAAAGCCTAGGCGTCATGGTATGGGATGAAGAGAGACTGATTGAGGAACTAAATAAATAAGAGGTGTAGCTATGAGGAAACACTCCATTTTGGGGATGATTCTTATACTGCTTCTTGCTGGATGTGCGCCTAGTTTCGAGGATAAGCAAGAGGTAGTTCAAGACTCCAAAGACAAAAAAGAAACGGCAATTATTCCGAAGTATAAAATTTCGGAAGAATATTATCAAACAATCCTACCGTTTGAACCTTCAAAGGCACGCGGTTTGGTCGTATCCAATCTAAATACCAGATATGACATTGAAGAATTCGAAAATGGATTGATGCGGTTGGCCCAAACCCAATTCGACCCGGAAGATTACCTGTTTCAAGAGGGGCAAATGCTGGATAGCTCCACCATCTCTTCCTGGCTGAACAGAAAATATACCGATAGTCAGTTGAAAGAAAAGAAGATGAAGGCCTCACAGAACCTTGGCTTGAATCCGGTTGATCCAGGCAAAGGGGACATTGATAAGCGGAATGAAGAAAATCCGATCTATCTTGCCCATATTTTAGAACATAATTACTTGGTAAAAACAAAAGATAATTCAGTGAGCCTTGGCGGAGTTGTAATCGGTCTTGCGTTGAATTCAGTGCATTACTATCAAAAAGAGGCATTCGGTGCCACCTATGAAAATAAAATCGATAGTAAAAAGCTAAAGCAAGAAGGGGAAAAAATTGCTGCGGAAGTTTTAAAAAGGCTGCGTAAAATGGACAAGCTGAAAAATGTTCCGATTACGATTGCCTTATTCGAGCAAAATGAAAAATCTTCAGTAGTCCCTGGGAATTTCATTTCCTATACAAATATTGATAAAAACTCGAACAATATTGGAAAATGGACGAACTTGGACGAAGAGTATTTCCTATTTCCTTCTGCTGCTGCTGAAAAGAAATACCGTGATGACGTCAATACTTTCACGAACTTTAAAGAAGATGTCGAAGAATACTTCCCTAACTTTAATGGAGTCATCGGCAGGGCGTTCTATATGGATGATCAATTGCAAAGCCTGAACATCGATATCCCCATTCAATTTTATGGGAACTCGGAAGCGATAGGCTTTACCCAATATGTTGCTGGGCTCATAATGGAACGTTTCCCGAACTATATTGCCGTACAGGTATCCATTACGTCTGTAAATGGACCTGAAGCGCTCATAGTCCGTGAAGCGAATCAGGACGAACCAACCGTTCATATATACGAATGAAAAAAGGATGAAGCTTAGCGGCTTCATCCTTTTTTTCGACTGGAATCTATTTCTTGTGAATGTCAAAATAACCTTTAACAATGAACAAAGATATATAATAGAAAGTAAACCCTTCCATCTTAGGGAACAAGTTCTTTAAAAAAGGCAACATTTGTCGAATTTTAATAGTCTTATTGTCATTTCCCCGGAAATTCCGGCAACTTTCCCATATTTCCCGGAAAATATCTCTTTTTCCTTAAGAAATAATTGAATTTCGACATTGTATCTCTTGTTGCTTTACTGTGCAATAGTTTGATATGATTTAAACGATGATTATATGGAGAAAAGCGACGAAATTCAGTCGATTTGGATATTTTTTCGGAGGTGAAGAGAATGTCACGTATTTCTATGGAACAAGTTAAACACGTTGCCCATTTGGCCCGTTTGGCCATTACGGAGGAAGAAGCAAAACAGTTTCAGCATCAGCTTGACCAAATGATTTCATTCGCGGAGCAGTTGAATGAGCTTGATACGGATCAAGTAAACCCGACTTCTCACGTTTTGGATATGAAGAATGTTATGCGCGAAGATGTCGCAAAACCGGGATTGCCAGTAGAAGAAGTAGTTAAAAATGCACCGGATAGCAAAGAAGGATATATCCGTGTACCATCAATAATTGAATAAGGAGGGACAATGATGTCGTTGTTCGAACAAAAGGTTTCTGAGCTTCATGAACGCTTACATAAGAAAGAGATAAGTGTCACTGATCTTGTTGACGAATCGTACAAGCGAATCGGACAGGTAGAGGACAAGGTGAAGGCATTTTTGACACTTGATGAAGAAAACGCCCGCAATCAAGCAAAACGATTGGATGATCAATTGGTAAAAGGCGAGAACGAAGGCGCTTTATTTGGTATGCCAATCGGAGTGAAGGATAATATTGTCACTAAAAATTTGCGTACGACTTGCGCGAGCAAAATTTTGGAGAACTTTGATCCAATCTATGATGCAACCGTTGTTCAAAAGCTACAGAAGGCAGAAACGGTTACGATCGGGAAATTGAATATGGATGAGTTTGCGATGGGGTCTTCCAATGAGAACTCAGCATTTCAAGCAACACGCAACCCTTGGAATACGGAATATGTGCCAGGCGGTTCTTCGGGTGGTTCGGCTGCATCTGTCGCTTCCGGTGAAGTCCTATTCTCTTTAGGTTCCGATACGGGTGGATCGATCCGCCAACCAGCGGCATATTGTGGAGTTGTCGGCTTAAAACCTACATATGGACGGGTTTCCCGATTCGGCCTTGTAGCATTTGCGTCTTCATTGGACCAAATCGGACCGGTTACAAGAACTGTTGAAGATAACGCTTATCTGCTTGAAGCAATCTCAGGAGTAGATCCAATGGATTCGACCTCTGCTAATGTTGACGTGCCGAATTTTGTGAATTCATTAACAGGCGATGTTAGAGGATTGAAAATAGCCGTGCCTAAAGAATATCTTGGCGAAGGCGTTGGTGAAGAAGCACGTAATTCCGTACTTGAAGCGTTAAAAGTACTAGAGGGTCTTGGAGCTCAATGGGAAGAGGTTTCCTTGCCGCATTCCAAATATGCTTTAGCTGCCTATTATCTTCTATCTTCATCGGAAGCCTCGGCTAACCTTTCACGTTTTGACGGTGTTCGTTACGGACATCGGACAGATAATGCAGAAACTCTTATAGAAATGTATAAGCAAACCCGTGCAGAAGGATTCGGTGACGAAGTGAAACGCCGTATCATGCTTGGAACGTTCTCCTTAAGTTCCGGTTATTATGATGCTTATTATAAAAAGGCTCAAAAAGTACGTACATTAATCAAAAAAGACTTTGAAGATGTCTTTGAAAAATATGATGTCATCGTTGGGCCGACTACACCTACGCCTGCATTTAAAATTGGTGAAAAAGTAGACGATCCATTAACGATGTATGCGAATGATATCTTGACGATTCCAGTCAATCTTGCTGGCGTACCGGGTATATCCGTGCCATGTGGATTCGCAGCGAATGGTCTTCCGCTTGGACTGCAAATGATTGGGAAGCATTTTGATGAAAGCACGATTTACCGCGCGGCTCACGCATTTGAGCAAGCAACAGATTTTCATAAACAATTTCCTAAGCTGTAAGGGGTGAAAATAATGGACTTTGAAACGGTGATTGGTCTAGAAGTACACGTAGAATTAAAAACGGATTCTAAAATTTTCTCAGCGAGCCCAAATCATTTTGGTGCCGCTCCAAATAGTAACACGACTGTAATTGACCTAGGCTACCCAGGTGTATTGCCTGTCGTCAATAAAAAGGCTGTTGATTTTGCAATGAAGGCTGCAATTGCCCTGAATTGCGAAGTGGCGGAAGTTACGAAATTCGACCGGAAAAACTATTTTTACCCGGACAATCCTAAAGCATACCAAATTTCACAGTTCGATCAACCGATCGGTGAGCATGGTTGGATTGAAATCGAAGTGGGCGGCAAGAAAAAGAAAATTGGCATTACCCGCATTCATATGGAAGAGGATGCTGGAAAGCTGACACATAAAGGGAACTATTCGCTTTGCGATTATAACCGCCAAGGTACGCCTCTTGTTGAAATCGTATCCGAACCGGATATCACTTCCCCGGAAGAAGCGTATGCTTATTTGGAAAAGCTGAAATCCATCATTCAATACACGGGCGTTTCCGATTGTAAAATGGAAGAAGGCTCACTTCGTTGTGATGCTAACATTTCCTTGAAACCTGTTGGCCAAAAGGAATTCGGTACGAAAACCGAATTGAAAAACTTGAATTCATTCAACTTCGTTCGCAAAGGGTTGGAGCATGAAGAAATCCGACAAGCGGAAATCTTGAATGAAGGCGGCAAAATCGAACAGGAAACTCGCCGGTTCGACGAAGCTACAGGCAGAACCGTACTAATGCGAATTAAGGAAGGCTCCGATGATTACCGTTATTTCCCGGAACCGGACTTATTGACGATCCATATTGATGAAGAATGGAAAGCTCGTATCGCTGCCGAAATTCCGGAACTTCCGGATGCCCGGAAAAAACGCTATGTCGAAGAATTTGGCTTACCTGAATATGATGCAGCCGTTTTAACGGTAACGAAAGAAAGTGCGGATTTCTTTGAAGCGACAGTTGCTTCAGGTGCCGATGCAAAACTGGCATCTAACTGGATCATGGGTGAGGTTTCCGCTTTCTTGAATGCAGAAGGCAAAGAGCTGCATGATGTCAAATTGACTGCTGAATCATTGGCTGGAATGATCAAGCTGATTGAAGATGGCACGATTTCGTCTAAAATCGCTAAAAAGGTTTTCAAAGAATTGATTGAAAACGGCGGGGATGCTGAAACGATCGTCAAGGAGAAGGGACTAGTCCAAATTTCCGACGAAGGCGCATTGCGTACAGCCGTTGAAGAAGCATTGAATAATAACCCGCAATCCATTGAAGATTTTAAAGCGGGTAAACAAAAGGCAATCGGCTTCCTTGTCGGGCAGATTATGAAAGCGACAAAAGGACAAGCCAATCCACAACTTGTTAATAAAATTTTGGTGGAAGAAATCAATAAACGTTAATATTGACCGTATCACTTTTAAAGTGGTACGGTTTTCTCTTGATTAAGGAAAAAGTTTACTGAGAAAAATAATAAGCGGAAAAATAATTTTGAGTTATCTGTAGGGGTAACTCCTTTTTGTGTCGTCTATTACATGAATGTTTATCAGGAAAGGGGGAAGAGAAGTGTCCGATGAGTTAGTAGAGAAGGTAAGGGCTGGGAATGATCATGCATTCCGAATGTTGATCGAAACTTATAAACAGACGATTTATAGAACCGTCTATTCCGTCTTGCGGAATCAAAAGGATGCAGAAGATGTTACCCAGGAAGTCTTTATCAAAATATACACTTCTCTTCCTCAATATAAGAACCAAGGCTTCAAAACTTGGATTACCCGAATTGCCGTCAATCATGCAATCGATCTAAAGAGAAAGAGGGAACGCCAAAAGGAAGAATTACAGGACGAACATTCATCGGAAGTTAATTTGGGCTTAACGGATGATGTCGAGGCAGTATTTTTTCGGAATGAAAGGCGAAAGCAAGTATTACGGAAGCTGAATGACCTTCCAGAGGGATATCGGGACGTTGTATATGGCTATTACATAAAGGAAAAGACATTCAAGCAAATTGCAGAGGAACAGCAGATTCAAGTGAAATCTGTGGAAGTAAAGCTATACCGGGCAAGAAATTGGATGAGAAAACATTGGAAAGAGGAGGATTTTTCATGAATCATGTTTCAGAGGCACAATGGGTTGCATATTTGGCAGATGAAATACCAGAGGCTTTAAAAATTGAATATGAAAATCATCTATACTCCTGTGACAAGTGTTTGTCCGTCTATATGGAAGCGATGGAAAAAGAAGAAACAAGTCTGGACCTTGAAGGATTTGATATTGCAGGTCCGGTCATGGACTCGATTAGCCGATTGAAAGGCGGCTTTGTTGATGATTCTTGGCCACATCGAAAAGAGAAGTCACTTCGGACAATCACAAGACATTACCTGATTGCGGCCGGATTTACGATTTTATTAATGGCAGGCGGTGTATTTCAATCATTGACAGAATACGTGGATTCTGTGGAATCAAGCAGTGATAAGAAAACGCAGTCCTTGACCGAGGACCTTATTGATAAAACATTTACTTGGATGGATACAATCGAAAAGAAAAATAAGGAGGGGTTTAGAAATGAATAAAAGTCCGGTATTAGCTTTTTTATTATCCTTTCTGCCAGGTTTCGGACATTTTTACCTAGGAAGGCAATATAAAGGGCTATTTTATTTTCTTGCCACAGCTGGATTGGGGCTTGGAGGTCTTTTTCTTTCGTTAATCAGTCAATCGGATGCGTTTCTGGCATTTTCCGTTATTGGAATGGTGTTTTATTTCATCAGTATATTTGATTTGGTGGTCACCTCACTGAGGAATCCTAAAAGTGAAGAGGATGTGGAGGGAATGGCAAATCAGCCGGAAGCGGAAAGGTTTTATGTAATCATCCTTTCATTCGTTCCTGGGTTAGGGCATTTTCAGCTAGGCCTCATGAACCGTGGGCTCATTTTTCTCATCAGCTTTTTAGGCTTTGGCATCATGGTGATATTCATCAGTGTGATGACACAAATGGAAGGTCTGTTAATATTCATGGCACTATTGCCTGTTATCTGGATTTACAGCTTTTTTGATTCTGTTCAACAGCTGAATAAAAAGCAAAGAGGTGAGGAGCTTATCGATCGGACCGTTTTGGAAGATTTCGAGGAGAGACGGGAATCCGGGAAGAAGAGTAAAGCGGTCGCGACTTTATTCGCTATTTTCCCTGGTGCAGGTCACTTATATTTGGGGCTGCAAAAACGCGGGATACAATTGATGGCCGGCTTTTTATTCGCCATTTACATACTGGATTTACTCCGGTTGGGTTTCTTCTTCTTCCTTATTCCGATTATCTGGTTTTATAGTTTTTTTGATGGATTGCAAAAAGCATCAAAAATGGAGGAGGGTCCAGTAGAAGATACGCCCATCATTTCGGGAATGGTCAATCATCAAAAATGGTTAGGATTGGGTTTGGTGGGAATTGGAATCTATTTCTTGGCTAGTAATATGATCGTCCCGGCCATCGCTCCCCATTTAGATGAATGGATTGGAAGCAACTTGGAATATTGGTTTAGGGATTATTTTCAAAAAGGCCTTGTATGCATCCTTCTAATAGGCGGAGGAATCAAATTGCTGTCGGGAAGTAAAAAAGGGAGCGTCAAGGAGGAGACAAAATGAGAACATGGAGAGTCGGAACGATTTCAATGGGAATCTCACTGGTTGGTTTGGGTTTGGTTTTACTGGTTTCTCAAATTGCGGATATGAATTTGACAACGATTCTGCTATCATGGTGGCCGTTGCTGTTCATTATCTTGGGTGCAGAGATTCTCTTCTATATTTATTTTTCCAGAAAAGAAAGTTCTTTTGTGAAGTATGATATTCTTAGCATTCTTTTCGTGGGATTGCTTGGAACGACGGGAATAGTTTTAATTCTGCTTACATCAAGCGGATTGATGGATCAAGTTAGGGCTGCCGTGAATAGTGAAGAGAAAACGGTCAATTTGCCTGGTTTCAATCAAAAGGCAGGAAAAGGCATACAGAGAGTTGTCCTGGACCCTGGCCCATACCCATTGACCATTGAAAGTGGTAATGACGGAGAAGTTTCCGTTTTTGGAACATATGGTGAGCGGGTAATGGAAGATGCTGATTCATTGTTGAAGAAGGCGGAAGATTATTTACTCGTAGAGAGAAATGGTGATACGCTTTATATAAGTTTCAAGGATTTGCCGATTCAAAATGGACTTTTGGACAGTGGTACAATGAATCTTAAGGCCACCCTTATAATCCCTGCTGAGTTGGCAGTGGAGATAGACGGTCAAAATACCGATCTTGTCTTGAAGCCTAGAAAGCTCTTGAATGACTGGAGTGTGAAAGATAGCGGAAATCTAAGTGTATTCCTTCAGGATAATAGTGATATCAAGATAGATGCCAGAGAGGCCGAGGAACTTGAAGGTCCTGAGAATGGCTGGAAGATGACTGAAGTGAAACAAGAAACAAATGAAGAAGGTATTGTAAAAAAGAATGGGCTATTCAATACTGGTAAAGGGAAACATACATTAACGGTTACCGACACATTTAACGTGAATGTTCAATATCCCTGATTGAAATCATTTACTAGAATAAAATTGTAAAAAGCATTATAATTTTCCCTGATAAGATTTCTAGTAAAATGCAAAAGATATGGACCGAAATACGGTCCTCTTTTTTTCGAATATTGCTTTTCATGTAACGAAGGATTAAGATGTAAATTATGGAATCAATATGTATAAGGATGATGGGAAATGAAAAGAGCAAGGTTGATTTACAACCCGACTTCGGGCCGGGAAGCCATTAAGAAGAGCCTGCCAGGTGTGCTAGCGAAGCTTGAAGAAGCTGGTTATGAAGCTTCTGCACATGCGACGACCGGTGCTGGGGATGCGACGAAAGCGGCAAAGATAGCGATTGAACGCGGCTATGAGGTAGTTATTGCAGCAGGGGGCGACGGTACGATTTATGAGGTTGTTAATGGACTGGCCACTGCAGAGAAACGTCCGAAACTAGGAATCATCCCGACGGGAACGACCAATGATTTCGCGCGGGCGCTGCATTTACCGAAGTCGATCGAAGGGGCAGCCGAAATTATTGCCGGCGGGCATACGATGCCGATCGATATCGGGAAAATGAACGATAAGTATTTTATCAATATTGCTGGCGGGGGCAGATTGACCGAATTGACCTACGACGTGCCGATCAAGCTGAAAACGATGCTCGGTCAGCTAGCGTACTATATTAAAGGAATTGAAATGCTTCCTTCAATTAAGCCGACGGAAGTTTCTATTGAATATGATGGAAAGCTTTTTGAAGGGGAGATCATGCTTTTCTTGGTGGCTAACACGAATTCGGTCGGCGGCTTCGAGAAACTGGCCCCTGACGCCTCTTTGAATGATGGTATGTTCACGTTGCTTATTTTAAAAAAGGCAAACCTGGCTGATATTGTCCGTGTCGCAACATTGGCAATGCGCGGTGAGCATATCCATGATAAAAACGTCATTTATGAAAAAGCCAATCGAATTAAAGTACAGGCCAAAAAGGATATGATGCTTAATTTGGATGGGGAATTTGGCGGGATGGCCCCAGCTGAATTCGTCAATCAGTACCGCCATTTTGATGTATTCATCCCGCAAGGACTACTGCCGGATGATCCGGCAAATAAATAGGGTGAAAAGGCCACTGAATCTGGTGGCCTTTTCAGTTTAATGAAGCAAGGAGAATTGCAACATGTATATCAGGAAAGCGACACCGGAGGATGCGGACAAGGCAGCCATATTGACCCGGTTAGCGATTAAGGAAATTGCAGAGGTTTTGACAGGTGAAACGGAAGAAGAAAGAATACTTTCCGTTCTTGCCGATTTGTTCAGGAAAAGTGGGAATCGGGTCAGCTATGAAAATACGCTTGTCAGTGAACATGATGGACAAGTATCTGGATTGATCATTGCTTACCATGGTAAGGATGCCGAAAGCTTGGATGAACCGATAGTGAAACAATTAAGGATGAAAATGAAAGACCCAAGCGTTACGCTCGATAAGGAAGCGGAAATGAGAGACTTTTATTTGGATACCGTGTCCGTTGACCCGAATTTTCAAGGAAGAGGAATTGGCAGTGCACTGATTCAATATGTGGAGGAATACGCTAAACATAAGGGGTATCCAAGAATTTCTTTAGTCGTTGAAAATGAAAATGAAGCGGCGAATCGTCTCTATGGCAGATTAGGATATATAGAAATGAAAACCATTTCGATTAGCGGCCATGAATTTCGCTATATGGTAAAGGAAATAGAAGAACCTCCTGTTTAACAGGGGGTCCTTTTTAGTTCTTTGAAGTTTGGCATTGTATGCGATTACATTTGCTGCCCATTCATGGCTGCCCAATCAGCGTAAGCTCCGGTGCCATTACATCCGGGACAGTCGTGTATATCGGAAAAATGATATTCCGTAGGTACGAAGGAGCTGTATCCACGTCCGTAACAATCCGGACAGAGGCCTTTTTCCTCCATACTCGCTCGATGTTTTTCTATCCTTGTAGCATTCCAGGCCGATATAGAGTTAAATAAACCCATTTCCTCACCTCTTTTGGTTTTCCTTATTTTTCTTTTTTTATTGAGCTTTTATTCATGGAACTATGAAAAATCCGTAATTCCTTCCACTATATTTTTATGAAAACCAGGGGAAATTGGTGAGTGGTTTTGTGGCAAGGCCTCTATTGTGGTAAAATACAGGCTAGCATAAAAAAGAAAAGAGAAGATGATATGAAAAAAACAGCACCAGTTGCTAAAAATGATATAGTAGAGGTTTTATTTGAAGATTTAACACATGAAGGAGCTGGCGTCGCTAAAGTCGATGGCTACCCGATCTTTGTTCAGGGCGCCCTTCCAGGTGAAAAAGCAAAAATCAAAGTGATGAAGGCTAATAAGGGTTATGGCTTCGGACGTTTGATGGAGATTATCGAGAACAGTCCATACCGGGTTGAGGTCACGACTGAAGACTACCATAAGTACGGTGGTTGTCAGCTGCAGCATATGAGCTATGAAGGACAGTTGGAATTCAAGGAAAAGCAAGTACGTGAAGTGATGACACGCATTGGGAAACTTGAGGATGTGAAGGTTCACCCGATCATCGGGATGGAGAATCCAACCCATTATCGCAATAAAGCGCAAGTGCCTGTTGGTGAAAAGGATGGCAAGCTAATAGCAGGGTTCTTCAAACCGCGGACACATGAAATCGTTGAAACGAAAGAAAGCATTATCCAAAATGAAGTGATTAATGAAGCCGTTCAAGTCGTTAAAGAGATTTTCAGTAAACTTGGTATCCCCGCTTACAATGAAGAGGCACATAAAGGTGTATTGCGGCACATCATGGCCCGTTATGGCAAGCGAACAGGGGAATTAATGATTGTTCTTGTTACTAGAACGAAAAGTATCCCTTTCATCGAAACTATCGTGAAGGAAATCGTTGAACGTCTTCCACAAGTTAAATCCATCGTTCAAAACGTGAATTCCAAGAAAACGAATGTTATCTTAGGCGATAAAATGACTGTGCTATGGGGCGACGAAGTGATCCATGATATGATCGGTGATGTGAAATTTGCGATATCGGCAAAATCCTTCTACCAAATCAATCCAGATCAAACGAAAGTCCTTTATGATAAAGCTCTTGACTATGCAGGGCTGACTGGTGAAGAAACGGTGATAGATGCCTATTGCGGCATTGGGACCATCTCTTTATTTTTAGCTAAAAAAGCGAAAAAAGTAATCGGTGTCGAAGTGGTCGAAGAAGCGATCGAAGACGCACGGCGCAACGCTGAATTGAATGAAATCTCAAATGCAGAATTCATTGTCGGCGATGCAGGTAACGTTATTGCTGAATGGTATCAAAAGGGCAACACTGCTGATGTCATCGTGGTGGATCCGCCACGCAAAGGTTGTGAAGAATCCCTTCTGAATACGATCATCGAGATGAAGCTTAATAAAGTCGTATACGTATCATGCAACCCAGGTACTCTAGCGCGTGATCTTCATATCTTGGAAGAAGGCGGATATAAAGCAGTTGATATCCAGCCTGTCGATATGTTCCCAATGACGACACATGTTGAAAATGTAGTGTTATTAGAGTTGAAATGATTGAATGTGGGCCCGGTCTAATTGACTGGGCCCGCATTTTTTATGTTTGCACAATATGGATTGACTTCCGATCCAACCACTCGCTCTCTGCGGGCGGTCGTCCCTCGGCATGCGCCTGAAGGGTTTCACTAGGCGCGCTTTTCCCGCAGGAGTCTCTCCAATCAACTTAGTTACAACAGTTAGAAAGGAGACCAGCCTAAAGGAGTTGCAGGGTTGCTTTGGGTCAGGTTGTTTCGGGAGAATATTTGAAGAAAGATAAGTTCCCGAACCCCTTTGTCAACAAACTGGGTCCTGGTCTAAATGACCGGGACCTTTTTCACGTAGTTAAATTGAGGAAAAGGGAGGGGGATTTTTTTTTGCAAGTTTATTCTTGACGCTCTTACTTGGACATATATTAAGAAACATATGGATTGGGAGGCAAGGTGATTTTATTAATTTTCAAAAAGCGGTGGCTGTTATTGTTGGTAGCTTTTTGGTGGGCATTGGAATTAATGGATTTTTGGTTCCTCATCATTTAATAGATGGCGGCGTAATTGGGATTGCACTCATCCTTCATTATTTCTTTGGTTTTCAAACGGGACTATCCATGTTGGTCCTTAGCATTCCTATATTTTTATATGCCTGGTATTATGAACGCCCTTTTTTCTATAGCAGCGTTCACGGATTGCTTTTGACATCCCTTTTTATGGACTGGCTTAATCCATTGAAAAAGGTTTTTTCCATTTCAATACTGACAAGCTCTTTGATTGGCGGTGTCATCATAGGAATGGGCATAGGACTCATGCTTCGATATGAGACAAGCAGCGGGGGAACGGATATGCTAGCCAAAATCATCTCTAAATCCACCTCCATGGATATCGCTTTGGCGATTATCGTCATAGATACACTAATCATTTCAGCTGCAGCATTCACCTTAGGTATCGAAATTTTTCTTTTTTCATGTGTGACGATCGTCATCATTGGACTTGTCACATCGCTTATGAAAGTGAGGGAATGAATATATAATCAGTTCCTTAAGATATGGGCTACGTTATCTATTGCCTTTTGCAGCTTTTCGCTATTTTTGCTAAACATCTCTTTAGCTTCTTTTGATTCAGTTCCAAGTGCAAACAACTCCAAGTCCGCTTGGCACTTTTTCAAGGTCGCGAGCATAAGAGGTTTTTCCTGAGGAGAAGGAACTTTAAGTTTATCATCAAAAAGATCCACAGTTAATTCTCCGTTAGAATTGGCTTGACCAAGAAAAACATTTTCGAGGATTACCCCCAACTTATCCAGTTCAGTATGAAGCCAATGTCGGTTCAGACCTATCGTGGAAAGTGGTTCATCAAGTATTAGGCCGTCCATGATGATGGTTTGTGGCTCCTTTACTGCAGCCACTGGCAGGTTAAGGTCCTTAGGTGTTACAGGTTGATTTTGCTTCTTTAACATTACGGAAAAATCCCCATTGGCTTCCAATAAGGCAAACTCAACTTCAGAAATATCGAAGACATCCTTTTTTCGGAGCAACCCCAGCAATTCATCGATGGTATATTTCTCTTTTTTTAAATTATCTTCCATGACTTTCCCATCTTTGATGAATACCGATGCTTTTCCTTCAATAAGATCACGAAAAGTTTTACTTTTCAAGGATATTAATCCTGCAATGAAGGGTGCTATGGCAAAAACGAGAATGGACAGTACGCCATGTATAATATTGCCCTCCACTTTTGTAGCTAATTCTGCCCCAACATTACCAATGGTTATGCCCGTTACATATTCAAAAAAGGAAAGCTGGGACAATTGTTTTTTTCCTAACACTTTAGTGATCAAAAAAAGAACAATTAAAAAGAAAAATGAGCGTAAAAGAATTTCTATCCAATCCGGCATTACCAAAACACCTCCTGCTTGATCATGGTTATTAAAAACCTTTATATTGTGGTTCTTCCCGTTCTAACTCGCCCACGCGCGTTTGTACATCCTTCCTAACTTCATTCACCACCAGCATCGTTTCATGCAAAATCCGTTTAGATTCATCATCTTGAGTCCGGAGTGCTAAGCTGGATAAGCCCGCTTCAACTCCTTTTAAGCTAGAGACACATTGTTTGACATTGGAAGCTATCGTCATGCAGCATCCTCCTTATCTTTTTAGGTCTTCTGTAATAATGACTCGGAACCATGAGCGGCTGTTATCCAGGCACTGGTTGCTTCAAACATGCCAGCGGCAACAACCCGATCAATCGATGCTTTTTCACATCCGCTAGGGCTACGGAAACAACCTCCGCAGCCAAGAAATGAGCAGTCAAACATCAAACCTTAGTTTTATGCTTCTCCGTCATATTCAATCGATACGGCATGGGCGATGCATGGGATCGTCTCGCTTTGTTGAAAGGATAGAGGAGATAGCAAGGCACCGGTGGCCACGACGAGCAATCGTTTTATTTCTCCTTTTTTCATGCGATTCAATAAATGACCATAAACGACGGTTGCGGAACATCCAGGGCCGCTTGCCCCGGCCAGGACCGGCTGACCATCCCTGTATATCATTAAACCGCAATCTTTATATTGCTCTTCTTTAATCGGCGTGCCATGTTTTTTAAATAATGCCAGAGAAACTTCATGTCCGATCTTTCCTAAATCCCCGGTCACTATCAAATCATAATAGGATGGGTCGAGGTTTCTTTCTCTAAGATGTGCTTCAATCGTATCTACAGCGGCCGGAGCCATGGCACCGCCCATATTGAAAGGATCGGTCAATCCCATGTCGATGACACGGCCTATCGTTGCTGAAGTGACCCTTGGGCCTTTCCCGGCACTGCTTAATAAAGCCACGCCAGCACCCGTAACGGTCCATTGGGCTGTTGGAGGTTTTTGCCCTCCGTATTCAGTTGGGTAGCGAAATTGCTTTTCTACTGCGGCGTTATGACTTGATGCTCCTGTCAATAAGTACTCTGCTCCTTTGGTATTGACAAGGTAGGCGCCAAGAGCCAGTCCCTCCATGGAGGTGGAGCAGGCACCAAATAAGCCGAGATAAGGTGTTCCAAGTGTTCGACAGGCAAAACTGGTAGGGGTTATTTGATTGATCAGGTCGCCTCCAAGGAAAAATTGTATCTGTTCCTTTTGAAGACCCGCCTTCTCGATTGCTTTTGTACTCGCTTCTTCCAATAAAACTTTATGTGCTTTTTCATAGGTATCTTGATTGATCCATAAATCGGAATGGAGAAGATCGAAATCATCCGCAAGCAAACCGTCTGCTTCAAATGGACCGCCAACGGTTCCTGTGGAGACGATGACAGGCTTTTGATCAAACACCCATGTGCGATGCCCCGTAAGCATTATTAAACCACCCCATTGTATGAGTATTGTCAGTAAGATAAAACAAAGGAATAACATAAAAATCCTTCAGCCAATTTGAATATAGTACAGCCATTACCTAAAAGGAAACCTTTGGCCCGGTGTTCAATGGCTGCGGTATCACCGCAACCTGAAAGTAACAAAGCGGCCAATTCGGTCAAACAAAATCCGGTGATAAAGCAGTCAGCTTTTACTTTTTATCATTTAGCATCCTCGTATCACTTCATTCGGCATTAAAAGTATTTCTGAGGTCCAGGACAATCGTAATCCTCAAAACGAGCTTCTATGATGATTTTTAAGTGGCAGTCGATTTAAGAATTACAGCTTTTTCTTCCGTGACCCGTACTGAATCAGTTCAAGGCAGGTATGTAACCCTTTGGTAGTTTGAGATTGGCTTAAAGATTCTGTTCTACATTATATTTTGATATAGAAAAAGGAATGAAAATTTCATTCTTGGTTATGGAAAGATAAAAAAGGCTGGTTGCTTTAACCAACCTTTTTTATATGAATGATCATTGTTTATATTGAGGCTCCTCGTTTTGAATCTCTTCAATGCGAGGAGCGATGCTGTCGACAATCGATTGTGTTTGTTGGGCAGCTTGTTGATACAATTGTTTGGCTTGCTCATTATCTGTAGAAAGGGCGAAGGTTTCAAAGCTCGCTTGAGCGCTTTTTAACCCTGCTATAGTTGTTTTGACATCATTTATAACTGTCATATATGAACCCCCTAATTTTTTAACTGCCTTCTTAGAGTGGGGAAAAAATGATTATCTATACCTTCCAAATATATCTATGAGTGAAATCAAGTGACTAGCTTATTAATCAAACGTTTGATTAATGGAATGGAAACAGGCAGAATTCATTGTATTAATCCTCCTTTTTCGTTGTACGAATCGTTTTTATTGTTTAATCATTGACCGAATTCAGAATTTTAAATATAATTGTAGAAAACATAACGTGATTACGTGAGGTGACATGACATTTATATTATGGACGATTTATATAGTAGGGTTGCTATTGAAATTTCATCTGAAGAAGTGATAAAAGGACTGCTATTCCACAAAAGCAAACAGGAGTCGGAAATTGAATCGATCAAAGGTAAAATTCATAAATATGAGCAAAAACGTAGAGCTGAGGAAGCTTGGTATCAATCCCTATCACCATTTAAACGTTTTTTTACAGGGCGTGCCCCAAGTCATCACCAGGCGGTTGAACATTTGGTGAATGTGAAAGATAGATATAAACAAATCGAGAAAATAAAACAGCGGGTCGCTTTTATAAATGAGGTGATCGGTGTACTTGAGGCTGAAACGGAAAAAAGGGAAATGAATTTACCATCAGACATCATTAAAGAAATAATGGCCTGGCAGAAATCGGAGGGAACGCCGAGATGACTCTAGAAACGTTAAACGCTGGCTTGGATACGATTTGGGTGGTTCTGACAGCAGCCATGATACTATTGATGGAGGGCGGGTTTGCCTTATTGGAGGCAGGGTTCGTCCGTACGAAAAATAATGTGAACATCATCATGAAGGTTTTTGCCGATATTACGATCGGAACGCTTTGCTATTTCGTCGTTGGTTTTGGCTTAATGTATGGAATGGATGTATTTGGAATCATCGGGGCAAGTGGCTTTCTGCTGAAAGGTGATTTGTCGCACATCGACCTTACGATTTCCATGGACGCATATTGGTTATTTCAAGGGGCATTCGTCATCGCCGTCATTTCCATCGTTTCGGGAGCCGTTGCGGAAAGGATCAATTTTCGGGCGTATCTTATTTTTGTCGTAATGATGACAGCATTCATCTATCCAATTGCCGGTCACTGGGTATGGGGTGGCGGCTGGTTAAGCAGGTTGGGCATGCAGGACTTCGCAGGGTCTGCTGTCATTCATGCACTAGGCGGTTTTTCAGCACTTGCGGCTGCCATTGTAATCGGGCCGAGAGCAGGTAAATTCACTTCAAGGGGGACCAGCTCCATTTCGCTGCCGAGTAATCTCCCATTGGCATCTGTTGGGGCATTCCTTTTATGGTTTGGCTGGTTTGGATTTAATGCAGGAAGCACCTTGCAAGCTACAGATGTCCGCATTGGACATATTGCCATTGTCACGATGCTCTCAGCTGCATCAGGGGGAGCGGTAACCCTGCTTTATACACTGTTTAGATATGGACGCTCGGATGCACCTTCCGTCATCAATGGCTCACTTGCTGGTCTTGTCGGGATTACATCTGGATGTGCATTCGTTAGTGATCTGGCGGCGTTGCTGATTGGAGCAGTTTCTGGAATGTTGATGTTAGCTGCGACAAATTGGTTGGAAGCCCGGAAAATCGATGATCCGGTCGGTGCCTTTCCTGTTCATGCGGCATCAGGAATGTGGGGTACGATAGCGGTAGGGCTTTTCTCCACTGAAAACGGACTGTTGGCCGGCGGGGGATGGCATTTGCTCGGAGTTCAAATATTAGGATTAGTGGTGTTATGCATCTGGGGCTTTTCAGTGACTTGGCTTGTTTTTAAAGTTATAAATGTTTGGCTGCCTATAAGATCGACTGAAGAAGAAGAAGAACTTGGGTTGGATATCAGTTATCATGGCATCATGGCCACACATACCTCGCCGGAGTTCATCAAGGTAGAGGATTACTATAAGCAGGATGAAGAATTGACAAGGTAATCTCTATAATACAATGGTAAAATCAAGTAAGAGGTGAATTTTTAAATGGGTGTATGCAATCTTAATCATTCGCAACAAGATGTCAGGCTAAAATTTGAAAGCCAAAAGGCATTTTTACCAACACAATTGAGTCAAACATTAGATCGATATCTTGAAAAAGGGAATTCGCAGGAAACATTGAATGAACTTTTTCATCTATTGAAGAAATATGACTTGTCTACCCAGGAGGAACAGGAATCTAGAAACGAAAAGTTGAAACGGATTATGTTGTAAATTAGAAAGAGCAGGAGTGTAAATATGACTCCCGCTCTTTTATTTTCTTGGCTCTTTTCGTAAAGATTGTTGTTTTTAAAACGAAACGATCTAAGGTTGATTGGGGCGGAAGTGCGAGACTCCTGCGGGAGCGGCGGGACAGGTGAGACCCCACAGGCGTTTACGCCGAGGAGGCTCACCGCC
>NZ_JVPL01000095.1:0-258 GCF_001054655.1 Bacillus sp. 220_BSPC | reverse complement strand
AAGCGAGTGCCTGGAACGGAAATCAAGTCCCCCAATAACATTTCATGGTTTGGGGTGTGACCAGTCCTAGCCACTTTTTTAGACAAAAGGTTTTCTATCTAATTTCAAAACAAATTTGATTGGACGTAAGGTACGAGACTCCTGCGGGAAAAGCGTGTCTAGGGTAGACCCCGCAGGCGCAAGCCGAGGATGCTTCCCGGACCGCCCACGGAAAGCGAGTGCCTGGAACGGAAATCAAGTCCCCCAATAACATTTCAT
>NZ_JVPL01000094.1:0-3648 GCF_001054655.1 Bacillus sp. 220_BSPC | reverse complement strand
GGGCTAATAGGAATAGCAATATCCAAACTAGGTAAAGGAATAATGTGTTAAAGATGATTTGATAAAATTCAGACGTTACGATCGGTTCGATGATTAACGATATCAATGTATGTTCAAATCCCTGAGAAACAGGGGGGGCAGGTACAATGGTTTCCTCTGGCTTTTTTAAAGTTTGGATACCTAAATGAGCCATCGCAACTAACGTGTAAACAAAAATTAAAATTGTCCCAATCACATAAAATTTTGGCATGAATCCTATAATCCTGTCGAAAACAGAAACCCGTTTATCTTTCTGCTCCTCTATAGCCAATGTGGTTGCTCCTTTTAAGATTATTAATATCAGGAAAAGTCTACAGGAAATTGGTATTTTCTGGAGACTATCTATTTAATTTATATGTTTGCAATTATGTTAAAATACGTAAAATTTGTTTGATCATTGACATATTCCAAATTACTTTCGACGTTTTCATTAAAATTAATAATAATTCGTCGTTAAAAATGCCCAACCTCTTCATTGAAAATGAAAGGATGAGCAAATGTTTAGGGTTTTATTTAGGACGGCCCTTTATCGCAAATTCTTCGACCTTCCTTAGAAACAGCTCCATGGCTTTTGATGCTTCAAAGTCCAACTTTTTCACGATCGAAAAAGGTCTTATTAGGGGCTCATTTTTCAAATGGAAAGTTTTCAATTCATTGGACTTCAATTCTTTTTGTACTGTCAATCGGGATAACAAGGCAATGCCGAGTCCAGCCATCACCGCTTCTTTCACTCCTTGGATACTGGTGAAAATAAAGGTTTTCTTTATGTTTAACTCAAGACTGCTAAGAAGTTTATCGGAATATGTACGGGTCCCCGATCCTTGCTCCCTAAGTACCCATGTTTGGTTTTGGAGCATATTGCCCTCGATGAGATCCATCTGTGAAAGTGGATGATCCGGGGGAACGACCACAATCATCTCGTCATTCATGAAGGGCCTGACATCTATATCTTTATAATCCGTTTCCCCTTCAATCAAGCCTATATCAAGCTTATTCGAACGGATTCCTTGAATGACATCATTTGAATTAGAGATGATGATTTGTATATCCACCATCGGATATTGTGCCGCAAATTCTGCCAATACTTTTGGAAGGTAATATTCCCCTATCGTGAAGCTTGCACCTATTTTCATCGTTCCGCTAACCACGTTATTAAATTCATTTATTTCTCTTTTTGCTGTTTCATAATGATTAAGCATTTGCTTTGCATGTCTATACAAAATTTTTCCCGGCTCTGTTATTTGAACTTGTTTGGGGGAACGATAAATTAATTTCGTTCCTAACTCATTTTCCAGATTCCTTATGTGAAGACTGACTCCTGGCTGCGACAGGTTCAGGATATCCCCTGCTCTTGAAAAGTTTTTCTGTTCGATTACAGTTACGAATACTTTTAACGGATCCATTGTTACCTCCCTATTTTCCTATGCGTTTCATTTTATCATAAGTAGAAGTAATCATTGAAATAGCAAAAATATATTTCACTTATTTTTAATTTAGTTTTAAAGTTAAAGCATCAACATAGATGGAGTGATCACACTGGAACAAATAAAAGTTGAAACAAAAAAACTCGGATTTACAAAAGGAATAGCATTGACTTTGCTAATTGCCATTGCAGCAAAATACTTAGCAGTGCTTCCATTCCTTCATATAATGGGACAGTTAGTCATTGCAATACTGATTGGTATTGTTTGGAAATCGCTGATCGGCGTCCCGGCTTACGCCGTTGCTGGGACAAATTATTCAAGTAAAGTCCTTTTGAGGGTGGGCATTATCTTATTGGGGATGCGTTTGAACCTAAAGGATATTATTAATGCCGGACCGAAAACATTTGCAGTTGGTGCCATTAGTCTTGCATTTGGTATATTAGTAGTTTATGGATTGACCCGCCTATTTAAAGTTGAGAAAAAGCTTGGCATATTGACAGCTTGCGGAACGGGAATTTGCGGAGCTGCTGCCATACTGGCAATTTCCTCCCAAATAAAAGCAAAAGAAAAAGATACAGCAATAGCTGTAGCTACGGTTGCTGTATTAGGTACAACCTTCACTTTCGGATATACGATCCTATATCCATTATTGGGGTTATCCGATCAAGGATATGGTGTTTTTTCGGGTGGTACACTCCATGAAATTGCTCACGTCATCGCTGCTGCGGCACCAGGGGGAAATGAGGCTGTCGACTTGGCAGTGGTGGTCAAATTGACTAGGGTGGCCCTGCTCATTCCCGTTGCCATTTTAATTGGATTCATCATGAATTGGAAAGAACGATCAACGGTTACCGGAAAGAAATTTTCCTGGAAATCCATCCAGATACCGTGGTTCATTTTTGGTTTTTTATTGATGAGTGCCATTTATTCTTCAGGTGCAGTTCCTGAACCTTTGGCCGAAAAGCTTGTTATGCTTTCCTATATCCTCATGGCTATGTCGATGGCGGGACTAGGATTGAATATTGACCTTGTAACTTTTAGGAAATATGGCGGTAAACCTTTTATTGCTGGACTCGTTGGCTCTATATTTTTGACTTGCCTCGGGTATGTATTGGTTCAGGCTTTCCATTTAAATTAACTTTTCAATTTAAACAAGCATCCCTTAATCGGCATGCTTGTTTTTTTCTATTGGATGTGGAACATTGGCACCATAAAAAATTTCATCCATTTCCGTTTGAAGCCTTTCTATAATTTCTTGCCTTTCCTCTTTATTCAGCTTTTCCTCTGTATAACCGAATAAGTAATTATTAATATCGAACCTTTTCAGCTTACATTTCGTATGGAATATATTTTCCTGATATACATTTACATCGATCATGTCATATAAACCTTTTACTTCATCAGGAATATAGTTTTGAATGGAATTAATATCATGGTCAATGAACAATTTTCGCCCATCTTTATCTCTCGTAAATCCTCTTACTCGGTAATCGATCGTGATAATGTCGGTATCGAAGGAATGAATGAGATAATTAAGGGCTTTAAGGGGTGATATTTCTCCACATGTAGAGACATCGATATCGGCCCTGAATGTGCTAATGCCTTCATTTGGATGGTATTCAGGGTAAGTATGTACGGTAATATGGCTTTTATCCAGTTGCATGACCACATTATCAGGTAAAGGCCCTGGTGATTCCTCATAAGTCCCCATAGGTACTTCGACGACAGGTCCTTCTGAAACAAGAATGGTTACACTGGCGCCTTGAGGGACATAATCCTGTTTGGCCGTATTTAAAACATGCGCCCCTATTAAATCCGCAACATTGTGCAGGATTTTCGAAAGCCGCTCTGCATTATATTGTTCATCGATATAATCCAGGTAGGACTCCCTCTCTTCCCTGGTTCTTGTGTAACAAATATCATACATATTAAAGCTTAAAGATTTCGTAAGATTATTAAAGCCATGAAGTTCAATACGCTGCTCAGGTGTAAGTTTCATGAATGATTCCCCTTATACTTTTTTTAGGACTACCCTTATAGTTACCCTTTTCGTGAAATAAAAAACTAAATCTGCCAGTCTAAGCTTCTGACTTCTAATCGGTAAGCTAAGAAAAAGCCATTGCATTAACATGCAACGGCTCAGTTTGTAGACAAAAGGGGTTCGGAATTAAAAAATTCTGAACCC
>NZ_JVPL01000093.1:0-17699 GCF_001054655.1 Bacillus sp. 220_BSPC | reverse complement strand
GAGGAGGCTTGGCAGACAGTCGGCGGAAAGGGAGCGGATTTCTGAAATCATGAACCTTTTTAAACGAATTGAAAGTAAATTAGTTCTTCTCTAATTTGTCCACAGTCTGAATCCCCCTTTAGGTTGCCAAGGGGGATTTTTAGGATGGAATTTAGTGAGTGCTAGTACGTGTATTCCACCCTTACCGAGGCAGTTATGTTCAATTCACCAGGCTGAATCGGGGTAGTCGCCATTTTTGAAAGGGTACTTGTTTGAAAAAGCATTGGAGTTGCCGTTTCAGATAGTTCTTCAACCCTATTAGGGACTGGGTTCAATGAGATTCCTAGCGTTCGGGCCATGGAGAGTGCTTTTTCGTATGCATTTTTTAAAGCTAGAGAAAGTGCCTGGTTATAGTATGCATCTGGATTGGATAAAGAGAAGCGGATGCTGGTGATTGAATTGGCGCCGCTTCTGACGGCCGTATCGATTATGCTGCCTATTTTCTCGATGTCGGTCGTCTGGGCTTGTATGATGTGCTGGACTTTGTAGTTCTTGAACAATTCCTTTCCGTCAATATAATCATATTGTGGATCGATCCTGTAATCACTCGTTTTCAATTGCTCTTCGGGAATGCCTGCGGATTTAAGTGATGCGATGACATTTGCGATTGCTTGGGAATTGGCTTGCTGGGCCTTTTGCGGGTCCTCATCCTCTGTTATGACTCCAAGGGTGATCGTGGCTTGATCCGGAGCAGCAGATAGCGTCTCTGAGCCGGAAACTTTCAATATATGTTCATCGTTGCGGTAATAATCCCTAACGGGGGCATTGTATTCTTGATTCATTTTGACACCAGCCTTTTTATAGAGATAATCTCACCCCTATTGTACGAATTATGAATGGGAAACATGATTGAAATATCCACCTTTGTCATTAATTCATCGAACAATCACAAAAAAACACTCGGCCTGGACCGAGTGCACATCACTTATGAATGACTTGAACCCTGCCCACCTGGCCATCAGTCAATCTTACTTTAATTCCATGAGGGTGGGTGCTGGAGTTGGTTAAAATATCCTTTACAGTGCCGCTTGTCAGTTTTCCGGTGCGTTGATCTGCTTTAAGTACAATGTCCACAGAGGCACCTGGGGTAATATCTTTCCGGTTTTTACCGTTCATGTTCGATTCATTCCTTTTCAGAGTTATTTGCAGCCATTCAACCATGCAGTAACTTCAGTATAAGGAAAACGGCGGGCCCAGTCGACTATTAGATAAAATCACAAATTGGCAGTCAGCGAATTTTCTTCAATGGTTCGACAGCAGGGCCATTCAACACTTCACCAGCGATGGAGTAGCGGGAGCCATGGCATGGGCAATCCCAAGTACGGTCGCCGCTATTCCAGGCAACTTCACACCCCATGTGTGTACATGTGGAATCAACAATATGAAGCTGGCCATCATGGTCACGGTAACACCCAGCTTTGTCTCCATCCACCTTCACGATTGCTCCTTCATCAATTCCTATGTCTTCCGGCGTTTTATGATTGATAGCCAATTTGCCTTTGATGAGATGCTTCGCCACATCAGCATTATCTTGGAGAATATTCTTCACGCCTTTTAAACGGGCAGGATCATACAATTCCGCATACCGGTTATCTTTTTGCAAAATCCGGTCAGTTAAGATCCTGGCGGCAATCGATCCATTCGTCATTCCCCATTTCGCATAGCCGGTAGCTATCAGGACGTTTTGTTGGTTGGATGTCACTGGACCGACGAAGGGGATATTATCCGGTGTCACGATATCCTGTGCCGACCAGCGGTAGGGAATGTCTTTTACATCAAAATACTGGGCACTGAAGTCCTTCAGTGCTTCATAATGCTCGATCGTCGAGATTCCCTGGCCTGTTTTATGGCCATCTCCGCCAACAAGTATAAGTTTTTCCCCATTGTCCAATTCCGTATAGCGAAGGGAGCGGCTAGGGCTGTCTGCACTGTAATACATCCCGCCTGGATACTCCTGTTCAGTCCTGATGCCAAGCACATAGGACCTACTTACATGAACACGGGCAAAGTATAAGCCCTTTTCATCATTGAAAGGGAAGTGGGAGGCCACGATAACCTGATTGCTTTTGATGGAATGTCCCGTATCCGTCAGAACGGTTGGTGGATCGCCGTCTTCAATCTTCATTGCCGTTGTCCGTTCATAGATTGTGCCTCCTGCATCGATAATTGTCGAAATGAGGGACGTTAAATATTTTAATGGGTGAAACTGTGCTTGATCTTTCATTATCACAGCAGCTTTACATGGAATGGAGAAAGGGATATTCTCCGCATAATCCCCCCGAATGCCAAGTTTTTGATAGGCTCTCAGTTCTTTTTGGATTTTGCTTATATATTCGTCCGTATTTGCGTACACATAGGCATCCTGTGCAGTCAAATTACATTCAATGGAATGTTCTTCTACCAAGTCTTTAATCAGCTTCATTCCATCTGTATTGGCTTCATAATAAAGCTTGGCATTCTCTTCGCCATGGTCAGTGATCAACTGGTCGTAAATCAGGCCATGCTGGGCCGTGATTTTTGCTGTAGTGTGTCCCGTCGTTCCGGTAAGGATTTGGCCTGTTTCAATCAGTGTGACTTTAACACCTTGTTTAGCAAGTAGATAAGCAGATGTGATTCCGGTAATTCCGCCGCCTACTATTAAGACATCAGTGGTTATGTCTGTATCTAGTTTAGAAAAAGAAGGGAATTTCAACACACTGCGCCAATAAGGTTCAGGAAATCGGGGAAGGTCTGTATTTTTTTCAGTCATTTGAATACCTCCATACAGTTCATTAGTGAATCGTCCATTTATTACCATACCCAAATCCGCTATTTATACGCTTATTTTTGTAAGAAGAAAGACTAAAAAAAATACATTATTTGGTTTGTTTGCAATTTTGTATACATGTAAACAAAAATAGTTAGTTTGTAAACAAATATGTATACATGTTTACAAACACGTACACATGGCTATATATAAGGTGTATACATATTTGTTCCTAATGTATACAAAAATGAATACAATTCGACAAATGAAAATAAAGCTACAGCTAATGAAGCATCGACTAATATAGAAATCTCTTCTATCGAGAGTGCTCCACCTAATTTTTATCTATGAAAAAGGGGGGATGTTTTTAGATGAGTTCTAGAATCGCAGCAGTAGATGTAGGAAATGATGTTAAAACTATTTTTGGAAGGCTAGAGCTTACAACAATATATACCAAATGTCATTGCAAAAGACATGAAGATCGGCCAGTCATAGGAATCGAAGAACTCGATGTAAAAAAAACTTGGAAGGGATACATGTTAGAGTCCATTCACCAGCCTTGCAAGACAATAATGCCATTAATCGTGTCGGAAATTTAGCTACAAAAAGTTAACCCAACAGAACTAGATTTGGGGAGCAGTAAATCAGAGGAGGAACAAACATTAGTATTTGCGTATACGCATCTTGTACATTCAATAGAATGTTCTTCTATCAATCCTTTGATAGCTCCGTTCCTTCAGTGTTGGCCTCATATAGTATAGTCTGGCCTATTCCTCACTGTGATCAGTAATAAATTGGTCGTAAATCAAGCCGTGCTGGACCGTGATTTTTGCGGTTGTGTGCCTGTTGTTCCATTAAGGGTCTAATCTGCCTCAATGAATGCGTCTTTCACACCTTGCTTGGCTAATAGATAAGCTGAAGTGACACCCGTAATTCCGCCACCAACAATTAAGACATCAGTTGTTATATCTGTCTAGCTTAGAAAACGAAGGAAGGATAAAGTGCTGCGCCAATATGGCTACGGATATTAAGGAAGTTCTGTATTTTTTCGGTGATTTTAATATCTTCATACGTTTCATTAGTGGCTTGTCTAATTTATTACAATGACCAAATTCTCCTTTTTTACGCTTTCTTTTATAGAAGAAGATTATTAAAAGTTAGTTTTTTTGTTTGTTTGCAATATTGTATGCATGTAAACAAAAATAGTTGGTTTGTACACAAAAAAGTAAACACGTTTACAAATGAGTACACATGGCTATATATAACGTGTGTACATATTTGTTCCTAATGTGTACACAAATGAATACAATTCGACAAATAAAGCTACAACTTATGAAGCATTGACTAATATAGAAACCTTTTCTATGCTTAATAGAGTGCTCCACCTAAATTTTTTATGAAAAAGGGGATGTTTTTAGATGAGTTCTAGAATCGCAGCAATAGACGTAGGAAATGATGCAATTAAAGCTATTTTTGGAAAGCTAGAGTCTGAACTATATATACCAAATGTCATTGCAAAAGACATTGAAGATCGTCCGGTCATAGGAATCGAAGAACTCGATGAAAAAAACCCATTGGAAGGGTTACATATTAGAGTCCATTCACCAGCCTTGCAAGACAATAATGCCATTTATCGTGTCGGAAATTTAGCGACAAAAAGTGATAACCCAACAGAACTAGATTTGGGGAGCAGTAAATCAGAGGAAGACCAAACATTAGTCATGCTTTTTGCGGCTATTGCATTGGATGCTGCCAAGCAAGGGAATAATGATAAGTTCAAAAAAGTAAATAACGTTGTCGAAGCGAATTATACGCTTGGAACAGGTCTACCTCTTCGGGAAGTTAAGGAAGGGAAAGATGTTGGGTACCGTTCGAAGCTACTGGGATCCGTTCACCAAGTAGAATTTTTAATTACACCTAAATACCAAGGTATTAAGGTTAATATCAAATTTGATGAAGTGAAAGTCTATCCAGAGGGCTTCGCCGCATACATTAATTTAGTCATGGACAATGATTTGAATATCATTAACCGTGAATTAATAGATAGAAGAATTCTCATTCAAGATATTGGCGGACTATCGACAGATATCGCGGTCATTAAAAACCGTAAAGTTGACGATGATAAGGCGCAAGGATTCAATCTAGGAGTAGCTGAGGCCCTAGAATCTATTCGTGAAGAAATCAGAAAAAAACACGGTGTCGAGCTGGATAGCAGACGAGATGTCGTTGAAATCATCACGAAGAAAAACGATCGTAACCATATTATGGTTCGCGGAAGCCGGACAAGCGTCCATGATATCGTTGACCGGATTTTAGGAGAACTTGCGAAAAAGCAATATCGCCATCTGCGCAACGTATGGCAGAAAAACTCGCAAACGGAAATCTGCTATTTTGTTGGCGGAGGTTCGATTGTCTTGAAAGATTACCTGAAAACGCTCAATCAGAATTTTGATGGCTACAATATCGACTTTTTTGAAGATGAACGGGAAAGCGTTTGGATGATGGCCAACGCCTATTATAAATTGATTTCGGATTTTAATCGCCGGAATTCAAAGGAACAGCAGCAATCCCACCAAAAGAAGAAAGAACAAAGATCAGGTGCTGTTAAATAGGTGAGAGAATGAAAAAAACAGCTTCTTCTGAAATCAAAAGAGGACAAGCCATCACTTTTCGTATCCCTTCAGATGTATCAGATTATACGTTAAGGCAGCTGCAGAAATTGAAAGAAACGGAAAGAAGGAATTTTTCCAGTAAAATTGCCGAGTATGTTCTCGATGGAATCGGACAATCGACCCATCAGGAACGGGAAATGATTGCCCTGCCCATGCCGAACAAGCTTAGCAAATCTCAGCGTGACTGGCTCAAGCATTCCCACTCAGAAGCTATGCTTGGAACGATTATGTACCATCTTTTATCCGATCCTTTACGCGCAACAGCCTTGCTAGCCTCATTAGACAGCAATGTAATTAATGAGGAGATTTATTTGCAGGATGAGCCCGAAGAACAGGATAATGAAGTGGTGCAGGCAGAAATATCTAAGAAAGATTTGGATGACTTTGATTGGAGTTTGGAAAAAACCACACAACAAGTGGAGGAACCAGAACCTGAAGAGGAAAATCTTGACGATCTCCTGGGTGATTTTCTTGATCAAATGAACCAATGAACATATAGGAGGATATCCGGCGACAAGTTGGATATCCTCCTTTTTCTTTGTGGGGGCTAAAAAAAGAGGAACCACAAGGGATTCCTCTTAAGATGATCAAGCCAGGAAAATCAGTTGGTAAAGGAATAAAACGGCAAACATGTACACGAACGGATGCACTTCACGGAATTTGCCTCTTGCCATTTTTAAAATGGGGTAGGCGATGAATCCGAGTGCTATCCCGTTGGCGATGCTTGATGTCAAAGGCATGGCGACAATGACCAAAAAGGCTGGAAATGATTCATCAAAGTGTGTCCAGTCAATTTCATTAATGCTCTTAATCATCATGCTTCCGACGATGATCAAGCTAGGTGCCGTGATTGCCGCTACATTTGAGACAGCTCCTATCAGCGGGCTGAAGAAGGCGGTGATTAGGAATAGGATGGCCACCACCAAAGCGGTTAAACCTGTCTTGCCCCCCGCTCCTACACCAGCTGATGATTCAACCGAGGCAGCGGTCGGGCTTGTACCGAACATGGCGCCGACAGTAGTGCCGACGGAATCTGCAAAGAAGGCACTGCCGGATTTTTCAAGCTTATTCTCCTTCAGCAATCCAGCTTGACGGACAATGCCTAATAAAGCACCGGTCGTATCGAATAGCATGACAAGCAAAATGGAGAAGACGACGCCATAAAGCCCGTAGTTAATGACATCGGCGATAGATGTGATGGGATTGGCGACTATAATCCCTTCAGGTAAGGAAGGAGTGGAAACCAGACCGCTAATTTCCAATTGTCCTGTAAAGAAAGCGATTATGGCAGTCACGATCATTCCGATGAATATCGCTCCCTGCACATTGCGAACGATCAGTACGATCGTTATGACCAAACCAACCAATGTAAGCGCCACGCTGGGATCCCTGAAGCTTCCAAGGGTAACCAGGTTGGATTCATGCTGTGTGACGACACCTGACAAACGCAGTCCGATGAAGGTGATGAAAAGCCCGATTCCGGCACTGATAGCATGCTTCAGGTTATTAGGGATGGCCTCGATCAATTTTGAGCGGAAAGAGGTTAGGGATAAAAGGATAAAGATGATACCGGTAACAAAGACTGCAGAGAAAGCAACTGTGTATGAGATATCATGGGTTCCCAATACCGAGTATGCAAAATAAGCATTCAAGCCCATTGCCGGTGCTATGACAATTGGGTAATTGGCTAAAAGGGCCATGCATAGGGTACCGACTATTATTGCGATTATGGTTGCTGTGAATGCCTGGTCGAATGGAACACCGGCATCAGAAAGGATCATGGGGTTTACAACGATGATATAAGCCAGTGTTAAAAAGGTTGTAAGCCCCGCAAGTACTTCTGTCTTAATATTTGAATTCCGTTCTTTTAATTTAAACATGCGGTCACTCCTTTTTTCTATGCAAAAAATCCTTGCAAAAATCTACAAGGAGGAGATGCTTACCCTTTTTCAAGTAAGTAGCTCGATGATAATAAATCTTATAAATTATATTAGAAAAATAACTAAAGTACAATAGCACGAAAAATTTTAAGGTACAGGTTTTCTCGAAAATAGATAATGATATACTAACAAATAGCTTAGACTAAGGATAATGACATGAAGTGAACGAACCTGTTACCATTAAAGTGGATTTATCAGTCAATTAAATGAAGAAATTCAGAAAGTAGGCCCATACATGACAGAATTCATCGACCTTGGCGTCAGCCCGGCGATTAATAAGATATTAAAGCAAATAGGAATATCCGCCCCTACCCCGATTCAGGAGAAATCGATACCAGATATCCTTGCTGGAAGGGATGTCATCGCGAAGGCGCAGACGGGAACGGGGAAGACTTTGGCCTTTTTGCTGCCAATCCTGGAAAAAGTCGATCCCGCCGCATCCCACATACAATCATTGATCGTAACGCCAACCAGGGAATTGGCTTTGCAAATCACTGCTGAATTGAAAAAATTCGCTAATGAAATCGAAGGGCTTCAAGTGCTTGCAGTTTATGGCGGACAGGATGTCGAGCAGCAAATGAAAAAGCTGACAAGAAACATCTCCGTGGTGGTAGCCACGCCAGGCAGGTTATTAGATCATTTACGAAGAGGCACCATCGATCTCTCACAAACTGGAACACTTGTGCTTGATGAAGCTGATCAAATGCTTCATATTGGGTTTTTACCAGAAGTGGAAGAGATCATGGGACAGCTTCCAGAGGAGCGCCAAACGCTGCTCTTTTCAGCGACGATGCCTGAACAGGTGCATCAATTGGCTAAACGCTACATGACTAAACCATTAACAGCAGCTGTGAAGGCTGAGCAAGTAACGGTCGAGAAAATCAGGCAGCTTGTCATCGAGACGACCGATCGTGCCAAACAATCTTCATTAATCAACATGATCAAAGAAGAACAGCCATACCTTGCAATCATATTTTGCCGTACAAAACGTCGCGTTTCGGTATTGAATGATGCCCTGAAGGCAGCTGGATTCAATTCTGAAGAGCTTCATGGTGACCTTTCACAGGCAAAGCGGGAACGTGTCATGAAAAACTTCAGAGACGCAAAACTTCAATATTTAGTGGCGACGGATGTTGCTGCACGAGGGCTTGATGTAGAAGGCGTGACCCATGTGTTTAATTACGATGTTCCCGAGGATGCAGAAAGTTACATCCACCGAATCGGCCGGACGGGCCGCGCGGGTGAGAATGGCTTGGCTGTCACCTTCATAGCAACGAAGGATCTTCAGCTTTTAAGCAATATTGAAAAAGGGATCTCCATGAAAATCGAAAGAAGGACGATTGAGGGAGTGAAAATGTTCCAACCCGATGAGGTGAGGCAAAAAAGGAAGCGTCATGATGACACTTCTGATGAGGGTACCCGCCGACCGCGTTCGGGAGGGGGAAGGAAACATCGGGAACGGATCGATACGAGAGGACCGAATCGAGGCAGTCACCGTTCTGTAAACCAAGCGGACAATCGTGAAGTCGAGAGGGAGAAACCACGTGGAGGCCGGATGGAAACCAGCCGCGGACCCAAACGTGATGATTCACGGGGAGTCCGTTCGGAAACCAGCCGCGGGCCAAGGCGAGAGAATCCGCGAAGTGGCCGCTCGGAAGACAGCCGTGGACCAAAGCGTGACAATCCACGAGGAGGTCAAAGAGACAGCCGTAGATCAACTAGTACACAAGGGGCGAGTAATCGCAGAGGTGGATCTGGCAGCAGCCCCAATAGAGGGAGAAACCGGTAAAAGGGGGAGACGGGAGTGAACAAGCCTTGGTTGGCAGAATATCCAGTTTCTCTGGAGCTGGCAGGGAAATTGATCATGCTGCAGTTTCCGGAAATTGAGTTGAAAGAGATCAAGCAACTTGGGGAGGGTTTCGATAATACGGTCATACAAATCAATGGGCAATTTGTATTCCGTTTTCCCCGCCGCCCTATTGCAGTTACGTTGATTCAAGTGGAAAATCAGCTTTTGCCTTCCATTGCAGGCACTTTTCCGCTTGCTATCCCTGAACCCATTTTTTTTGGGAAACCAAGCAGTTTGTATCCTTATCCTTTTACCGGTTATAAAATGGTGAAGGGACACTTGCCTGTAGAAGGAACAAAAGCAAATAAGTTTGAATCGGCAAAAAGATTTGCCCGCTTTTTAAAGGTTCTTCACAGTTTCCCTGTCGAAAGGGCTATGTGTTTGGGTGTGCAGCCTGATGGGATGATGAGGCTTGATGTTCCCTATCGAAAGAAATCACTTATGGAAAATATCTCGAATCTAATAAAGCTAGGATACTTTGAACAGGCGCATGCAGTGAAGGATTTTGTTGAAACCTTAGGTGAATTGGATGTTCCGCACCCGATTTCACTCGTTCACGGAGATATTCATATCCGGAATGTTTTACTTGATGACGAAGGCGTTCTCGCAGGTGTCATTGATTGGGGAGATGTCCATATCGGGAATCCAGCCATTGATTTCTCTTTTTTATACAGTTATTTCCCAAAAGAGGTGCGCAGGGCTTTTTTCGAAATCTATGGTGAAATCGAAAAGGAAACAGAGAGCCTAGCCCGGTTCAGAGCGATATATATGCTTGTTACATTACTCGTTTATGGCATAGATCGCCACGATGAAGAGCTGATTGCCATTACGAGTACCGGTTTGGAATTTGTTATGGAAGAATAATTGTCATGCTCTTTTGATGTTTAGGAGGTACATATGAAGGCAAGTTATTATCAAATAATCACATTAATGGCGAACATATTGGATCACGCTAATATTCCCTACCAATATACAGGTCGATCTGCTCTTTTCGTACAAGGAGTGGATATCGATGAATATAAGAAAATCGACATGGATGTACAATGGGATGTCTTTAATGAGGCTTTAGATCTTTTTTCCGAATACGCGCCAACAAAGCCTGAAAGAAGTCCTGAGACTGCATTCTTTCTAATGGATGTCGAGGAGATATCTGTCACTGTTCGCTGCCGGTTTAACACGACCATTAAAACGGACCCTTATCGTTTATCCATAAAGATGGGGGATATGGAGGTTTGGTGCAGGTCGTTATACAGTTATTTATACGAAGAAGAAATGAGAAAGTTCAGTGCCGAGATTCATGCTTACTTATCAGCCGAGCAGAAGGGGTTCACAGCGGAAAATGAACAGGCCTGGAACCAGAATAATTATTTAGCGCTTGTCAATCGTTATGGAGATCCCGTTGAATTGGCATCAAAAATCAAACAAAACCCAAAATGGAGACTGCACCCTTTTTATAAATATATGGGGGAAATATCCGGCAAAAAAATCACTCATTTGATGGGATCGAACGGTGTTAAGGCAGTTGCACTGGCCATATTGGGAGCAGAAGTGAAAGTCGTTGATTTTTCCCAGGAAAACGCAATGTTTGCAAATGAGCTGGCAAGTGGCGCCAATGTCTCCATCGAGTATATCGTTTCGGATGTCCTTTCGCTATCATCCGAGCATGAATCAGGGAATCAGGATTTGGTTTTAATGGAGCTCGGTGTCCTTCATTACTTAATAGATCTGCAGCCGTTATTTGAAAAAATTAAAAAGATGCTGAAACCCGGAGGCCGATTCGTACTGCATGAATTTCATCCGATTTCAACAAAGCTCATTACTTCAAATGGTAAAAAACATAAAATGACAGGCAACTATTTCGCTCCGGCAATCGAAAACAATGAGGTCGCATTTTCGAAGCATTTGCCGGATGAGGAAAAAGGGAGCCTTTCAAGAGTTGTACAGCGTAAGTGGACAATCGGGGAACTTATAACGTCAATAGGTCAATCAGGACTCGTTATTAAAGTGCTCGAGGAAGAACCGAATCATAAAATCCATGATATTGGGCTTCCGAAAACATATACCTTGGTGGCGGAACGAGTTTAAGCTGCATGATGAGGAAATGAAAGCTGACTGAAGGAGCCTTTTCAGTCAGCTTTTTTATTTATTCCTTAATAAAGGGGATGCCGCTTCTGCGACATCCCCGAAAAAAATTAATTTTGTGCCGACCATTCCTCTACATCCCATACTTTGGTTACCCAATCTTCATAAAAATCAGGTTCATGGCATACGAGGACAATCGTTCCTTTATACTCTTTCAATGCTCGTTTCAGTTCTTCTTTTGCAACGACATCCAAATGGTTCGTCGGTTCATCGAATAACAGCCAATTGCTTTCGGTAAGCATGAGTTTACATAGGCGCACTTTAGCTTGTTCTCCACCGCTTAAATGGCTCATCGGACGTGTAATGTGCTCGTTTTTCAAACCGACACGGGCAAGAATAGCACGTACCTGCGGTTGGTCCAGATGCGGAAATGCATTCCATACTTCATCGATCGGCGTCGTATCGCCTGCTTTCACTTCTTGTTCAAAATACGAAGAAAAAAGGAAATCGCCAAGTGATCTTTTACCGCCTAGAGGAACGATTTTACCCAAAATCGTTTTTAATAGAGTGGATTTACCAACTCCGTTACAGCCGACCACGGCAATTTTTTCTCCCCGCTCGATGGTCATGGACAGCTTCGGAAGCAATGGGCGGTCATATCCGATTTCCAGATCTTCACCTTCAAAGACATAACGGCTGCTCGCACGTGACTCTTTAAAGTCAAAGGTAGGTTTCATTGCAGTTTCCGGACGATCGATGCGTTCCATGCGATTCAATTGCTTTTGACGGCTCTTTGCCCGTCCGGTCGTTGAATAGCGTGCTTTATTCTTTGCAATGAAATCTTCCTGCTTTTTAATGAATTCGCGCTGTTTTTCATAGGCGTTAATATGTTGGTTTTTATTCAATTCAGCCAGCTCAAGGAACTTTTCATAAGTTGCCGTATAACGGGTCAATTTAGAAAATTCAAGATGGAAGATGACGTCGACGACGCCGTTCATGAACTCGGTATCATGCGAAATCAATAGAAATGCATGTGGATATTCCTTTAAGTAGCTGCTCAGCCAGCGGATATGCTCCACATCCAAGTAGTTCGTCGGTTCATCAAGAAGCAGTACTTCAGGCTGTTCCAAAAGTAGCTTGGCTAGTAAAACCTTTGTCCGTTGTCCGCCGCTTAAGGCAGAGACATCACGGTCCAAACCGATTGCATCCAACCCTAAACCGCGGGCCGCTTCTTCAATTTTAATATCCAGATTGTAAAAACCGCCGGCTTCCAGCCTGTCCTGGATTTCACCCATTTGTTCCAAGAGTTCTTCAAGTTCCTCCGGAGTGGCCGTACCCATTTTCTCTGTAACTTCATTCAGTGCTTTTTCCTGCTCGAATAAAGGCAAGTAGGCATCCCGTAAGACGTCGCGAATCGATTTACCTTTTGATAGTATAGTATGTTGATCAAGATAGCCATATTCGACACCAGGTGTCCATTCGACCCGGCCATCATCATGGATAAGTTGTCCTGTAATGATATTCATCATCGTTGATTTCCCGACACCATTTGCCCCGACCAGACCAACATGTTCGCCGGCCATCAGGCGGAAGGAAACATCCTTGAATAAGGTACGGTCGCCAAAGCTGTGTGCTAATTTATCTATAGAAAGTAAGCTCATTTTATATTGAACCTCCCAATTAATTTGAAAAAATCCCTACGTTTCATCATACTAAAATCTGCACGGGAATGCTATCTAATCTATTAATTTACATATATGTGGGTACGGGGAATCCTTAAAGTGAACCAATCGATCCAATGCCATGGTGCATTATCGCCCTGTCATAAATTATATGAGATAATAGAGGAACCAGTTTAAAAGCGAAAGGATGTTAATATGAGTAAAACAGTCGTACTGGCCGAGAAACCTTCGGTCGGCAGAGATATAGCAAAAGTGCTGAATTGCGGGAAAAAGGGGAATGGCTTTTTTGAAGGCGATCAGTATATCGTCACTTGGGCACTGGGTCATTTGGTTACCCATGCAGATCCGGAATCTTATGATGAAAAATATAAAACGTGGCGCCTTGAGGACCTCCCCATGCTGCCGCCTGCTTTGAAATTGGTCGTGATCAAGCAATCAGGCAAACAGTTTCAATCGGTTAAAACACAATTGAATCGCAATGATGTCAAGGATGTCATAATTGCAACGGATGCAGGCCGTGAAGGGGAACTTGTTGCACGCTGGATTCTCGAAAAAGCGAATGTGAAGAAGCCGGTCAAGCGGCTTTGGATTTCCTCTGTAACGGATAAAGCGATCAAAGATGGATTTAAAAATCTGAAAGATGGCAAGGAGTATGAAAATCTATTTGCCTCTGCTGTAGCAAGGGCGGAAGCGGACTGGATCGTTGGGATGAACGCGACGCGTGCCCTAACGACCAAGCACAATGCCCAGTTATCCTGCGGGAGGGTCCAAACGCCGACACTTGCGATGATTGCAAAAAAAGAAGAGGAAATAAAACAATTCCAGCCTAAGAAATATTATGGCGTTTCGGCAATTGCAGAACCCAATTTGCGCCTCGTCTGGCAAGATGCCCAATCAAAAGATATCCGCACATTTGATAAAAACAAGGCAGAAAAGGTTCTGGCAGCCGTGAAGGGGAAAAGTGCAGAAGTGGTTGAAGTGAACAAGGCACATAAGAAAAGTTTTGCCCCTTCCTTATATGATTTAACAGAACTTCAACGGGATGCCAATAAGAAATTCGGCTATTCGGCGAAGGAGACGTTATCGATCATGCAGCGCTTATATGAAAGCCATAAGGTCTTGACTTATCCAAGGACGGATTCACGCTTTTTATCAACGGATTTGGTTGATACGCTAAAAGAAAGATTACAGGCTGTAAGCATTAAACCATATGCCCAGTATGCATCAAGGATCCTGCGCAGCCCGATTAAAACAAATAAATCGTTCGTGGACGATAGCAAGGTTTCTGATCACCATGCAATCATCCCCACTGAGCAAACGCCGCTGCCGGGAAAACTGAGCGACAAAGAATCGAAAATCTATGATTTGGTCGTTAAAAGGTTCCTTGCTGTATTGATGCCGCCTTTTGAATATGAACAAACGACCATCACCGCAAAAATGGGGCAGGAGACGTTCATGGCAAAAGGGAAGGTCGTCCTGAAGTCAGGCTGGAAGGAAGTTTATGATCACCAATTCGATGAGGAAGAAGCTAAAGATGGCCTTGCTGAACAACTGCTTCCGAACGTTCAAAAAGGTGACAGTTTAACCATTTCGACTGTGAAACAAACAGAGGGTGAAACGAAACCGCCAGAACCATTCAATGAGGGGTCTCTTCTTTCGGCAATGGAGAATCCTGCTCGTTTCATGGCAGGGGAAAGTAAAGAGCTCATCAAGACCCTTGGTGAAACTGGCGGGATTGGAACTGTTGCAACACGTGCGGATGTCATTGAAAAACTGTTCAATAGCTTCCTGATCGAGAAGAGAGGAAAGGGCCTTCATGTCACCTCGAAAGGAAAACAACTTCTTCAATTGGCACCTGAAGATTTGCGTTCTCCAGCTTTGACAGCTCAATGGGAGCAAAAGTTAACGGCGATAGCAAAAGGAAAGCTGCCAAAACAGGCTTTCATCGGCGATATGCGCTCCTACGCCAAAAATATCGTCCATGAAATCAAAAATAGTGACCAAAAATTCAAGCATGATAACGTATCAGGAACGAAATGTCCTGATTGCGGCAAGCTGATGCTGGAAGTGAATAGCAAAAAGGGAAAAATGCTAGTCTGCCAAGATCGTGAATGCGGGCATAAAAAAAGTGTTTCACGTGTAACAAATGCCAGATGTCCCCAATGTCATAAAAAGATGGAAATGCGCGGTCAAGGAGAAGCACAGACATTCACCTGTAAATGCGGTTTTCACGAAAAACTATCTTCTTACAATAAACGAAGAGGGCAAAATAAAAATCAAAAAGTATCCAAAAATGAAGTATCCAATTATATGAAAAAGCAAAATAAAGAAGAGCCGATCAATACTGCATTGGCAGATGCCTTGGCGAAACTGAAATTCGATAAATAAAAGAAAAAGGATGGAGCAATCGCTCCATCCTTTTTCGGTATATTCCTGCTTCGACTAAATTTCATTCAGTACGGTGCCATGTAATTCATATTCAAGTGTTTTGTCAGTGTGTGTGTGTTTATCCGAATCTACTCGTTTGAGCGTACTGAATGGCTTCTGATCACCCGGACTGAAAATTGCTTCATCATTCTCTGGATTCCATAGGCTGTAAATACTCATGATCGTATCCTCCTCCTTTGGATGAGAAGACTAGTAATTCCCATGTTTGATTATCATCCAACTCTTCAATTGACTCTAACGCTGATCACCGGGACTAAACACCGCTGCGTCATTCTCTTTGTTCCATTGGCTTCTGATTGTACTCATCATGCACTATCATCTCCTTTGGTGAGAATGTCTTACAGTATTTGTATACCCGGATTGGACAGGTTAAAACATATATTATAAAAAAACATGATTATATCCAGAAATCAGTATTTTTTTGATATTTATATGGCTTGATGAACCATTGGTTACTTAAAGCCTTGTGGTTCTGCGTAAATACCCCTTTGGGTATCTTAACTTGGAAACTTCGGATTTCCTATAGCGATTACCATTTATCTATTCCTACGGTTTGAAAAGAAAATAGAAAAATTAGTCCTTGATAGTCATTTGTAAAATGAAGGCCCCCGATTACATTGCCACTTAGATGTAACTCATCTACCCCGGTGTCAAGCACTGATACAACTACATTTTTTCCCGTAATATTTTGATCCCACTTTTGATCAGCTCCAATTTGAATAATATTAGGTAGATATATATCTTCTTTAAAGCCCGCCTTTTTATTTACTGAATATAAGGCAACCATATTATTCATGCGAATCCCTGCTTCATATATAAAGGGTAATAAATCATGGGAATTACAACCCAAAAAAACGCATGAATAATTCATACGCCAATAATAAAAAGATGGAGAAGGGGACATATATCAAAAGAAAAAACGGTAGTTTTTAATGACTACCGTTTTTTCATTTCACTTTCTTTTCTTTTCTAAAAAATAAAAGGGTACTTAAGGCAATAAGTAAAATCAATCCCCCTAGAGCAGCAGGGATCATACCAAATCTGTCGTTTAAATAAATAAAGGTAAATACGGGAAACACAAAAACCAAAACCATTTTTAAAACATACACATTTTTTGTCATAATATCCCTCCTAATACAGACTATCACAATTTATGTTTAACCCACTGTCCTATTTTGGACATTCTGGTGACTAAATAAAATCTAGGAGGGTGCCGAACATGTTTAAATTAGGGAAGCCGAAGAGTAAATTCGGAAGGTATATAGATCAACATGAAATTTCACAACAAGAACTTGTAGAAGAGAGCAAAGTTAATAAAGCAACAATTAGTCGGATTTGCCAGGGAGATGCTTTTCAACCATCAATGAAGAATGCAGGGAAGCTGATTAAAACATTGAGAAAACTTACTGGGGAACACGTCGACTACGATGACTTTTGGAATATGTAAATAATAATACTCTTCAAATAGAAAGCACTCAGTTTGTAGTACACCAATCAAATTAATAACATAGGTTTGTGAGTTTAGGTAAGACTTTGATCGAAGTCACTTATATAATTTATTTATAGTGAAAATGACCTAATTTTTATATATTACATGTCTAACATGTGTTACTATGTTCGGGTTTAGAAAAATATTCAAGGATTGTTAAAATTGAAAAAAACATGAAAAAAATGTATATTGTCATGTTAATCTCAATAATAGGGATTACTGGACTATTTACATTTACACCAAGTGCATCAGCAGCATCAGGTTGTTCTGATATTTCAACTGGAAGTGAATTTCAAAGAACTTTCAAAGTATGTGGAAAAGATTCCGGATCCGATGTTGTAGGAACAATAACGTTATCTGGCTATCAATCTATTAGTAAAACCTATTGGAAAATGGATCTACAAAGATCTGTTAATGGAAGTTATACAACAATCGGAACAAGGACAGGTTACATAGATTTTGGAAGCCCTTCAAGTAGAACGTTCACAGGCGTAGCTGAAAAGAATGCGAAAACTAGAATTAAGGTAACGTTTTATACTAGTTCGTCTTATTCAACAGTAAGCGGTACTGTTTATTCAGGATACTGGTATAGATAACATCACGATGTCATTGTCGATTACAAACACAAAAAAGCTCTCTCCTCAAAGGTTAGTGCTTTTTTGTGAAGGCTCTTTTCGTAAAGGTTGTTGTTTTTAAAACGATACTATTTAAGGTTGATTGGAGCGGAAGTGCGAGACTCCTGCGGGAGCAGC
>NZ_JVPL01000092.1:0-17631 GCF_001054655.1 Bacillus sp. 220_BSPC | reverse complement strand
AGCCATAAAAATAGACAAACTCGATTTTCATCGAGTTTGTCTACAGTCTGCAGGCGTGCCGGTCACGCCTATTTTTTTTGCTTCTTAAAGTATTTATGGAGATGACCCTCAAAAGCGCAGGTACGTTTACGAATGATATGTTAAAAGATGTGAATATTAAATTCCGGTTATAAAAATGACAATTGTCCCATTGTATTGGGCAAAAAAACGGAAAAAGATATTTTACTGTAATTGCACTGTAACAAACGAGAAAAAACTAAGTATTTTATCATGTTGATATATTGTGTGATTTCATTTTTATCGCAAAAATAGTTCTTTTGGTACTGTCTTTTAGACTCCCTCCGCTTAAGATAAGTATGTTGATGCGTATTTTATGTTCAACAGGAGCGAGGTGAGCAAATGCTTGGTTTGTTGTTTACAGCATTCAAAAAAAAGCGTTCTTTAGAAGAAACCGTATTGAAAATTCAACAAGGCGATAATAGCCTTCGTAATGATACTATAGAGTCATTCAAACCTTTTATTGCTAAAACAGTCTCATCGGTTTGCAAACGGTACATATACGAATCAGATGATGAATTCAGTATTGGAATGATTGCTTTTAACGAGGCAATTGAAAAATACTCCCCGGAAAAAGGCCGTTCTTTATTGGCATTTGCCGAAACCCTCGTTAAACGAAGGGTTATAGATTATTTAAGAAGCCAGTCCAAACAAAAAGAAATCCTATTGGATTTAACACTGAATGATGATAATGATCAAAGCCAAATATATATCGATAATGAAAATTCCATCAATGAATACGAAATGCAGAAGGAATCGGAAAGAAGAAAAGAAGAAATTCAGCTTTATATAAGCCATCTAGAGGATTTTGGTCTGTCATTTGAGGATTTAGTTGAAAACTCTCCCAAACATGCAGATGCCAGGAAGGGAGCTATTATGATCGCTAAATTGTTAATGGAAGATGACGAACTGAAGGAAATCCTGTTTACAAAAAAGCGGCTGCCCGTAAAACAGCTTGAGGGAAAAGTGGAAGTAAGCAGAAAAACGATTGAACGGAACAGAAAATACATCATTGCCGTGGCAATCATAATAAACGGAGATTTTTTGTATTTGAATGATTATATAAAAGGGGCTATCGATGAATGAAAAAAGGAGTTATTCTTTCAGTTAATAAACGATTTGTAACCCTATTGACCCCCGAGGGTGAATTTCTGAAAACCAAAAGGCAGGAAAGGGAATATGAAGTGGGTGAGGAAATAACTTTTTCACCTGCAAAACAAAAATTCACTTTGGCCTTTTCCAATATTCATTCATCTTTCAAAAAAACGGCCGTGCTAAGCATTGCCTCCACCTTCCTGATTCTCTTTTCAATTCTTCCTTCTTATTTCTCTGGTCCTGTGTCGGCATATATGACCATAGATGTGAATCCAAGCATTGAATTGGAGCTTGATGATGATTTAGAAGTTCTCAAGCTTACCGGATTAAATGTAGACGGAAAGCTTGTGATCGGTCAGCTGAAGGACTGGAAAGGCAAGGATATAAAAGCTGTTACAAACCGAATCGTTGAAACGACGAAGCGACTTGGTTATTTGAAAGGAAATAAACAAATAGTCGTTTCCACAACGTTAATGAAAAAAAATAAAGAACTGAATAAGAATTTAAAAGAGGAGATAAAAGAAATATCTGAGCAGGATAATGTTTCCAAAACAAAGATGAAAGTGATCCAGGCAACAAAAAGCGATCGGAAGCAAGCTAGGGAACAAGGAATATCCACGGGTAAGTATCTCGAAAAGAAGTTGAATGAAGATAAAGATAAGATAAAGGTCAATAAGAGGGAGCCTGCCCCGGCGCCAGTTAAAAAAGTCGAGGAAAACGTTGTTATTCCGAAAGAAAAGGGCGTAATGCTAAGTACGGAAAACAAATCGGATGGAGAAAAGAAAAAAGAGAATAATGAAATTGAAATAAAACAAAAGCCGGCCAATGAAGCCAAACCGACTGAACGGAAAAACGCGGGTATTGAAGTTACCAAAATTAAGGAACAAACCGAACGGGGAAATACAAGTGGAAAACGGAATGCGATAAATGGATATAAGGAAAAAAGCAACGAGTCAAAAGGGAAATCGGATAGCCATCACAGCAACCAATCAAAGGACAAGCAGAAAAATGAACAGAATGAGAAAAAGTTCGATGTAAAAAAAGTTTCATCACTCAAAGAAAAGGATAGTGATGATTCTATAAAGCACGATAATAAAAATAAGCAAAATAAACAGGATAGACAAGATAAACAGGTTACACAGGATAGGCAGGAAATACAAGTTAAACAAGATAAACAGGATAAGCAATATAAACAAGATAAGAAAGATTGGGATAAGTCGAAAAGGGGTAAAGGCAATAATGGAAACGGAAATGGACATAATCATTAAAAAGAGTCCAGCATGCAGCTGGACTCTTAGCCATGGATATTTAATTGTGAATTATTGACCTTTAAGTTGAGATTGTGCTTGTTGTACAAGACGTTTCGTGATTTCTCCGCCAACTGAACCATTGGCACGTGCTGAAGTATCGGAACCTAATTGTACACCGAATTCAGATGCAATTTCATATTTGATTTGTTCTAATGCTTGTTCGATTCCTGGAACAAGAAGATTGTTACTGCTGTTAGCCATTTGAATCTCCCCTTTACTTTTTCAACGGCTTTTGCCGCTGTAATGATAGTATAAGTAGAATGTGGAGTTTTACTTATACGAGCAGCATCAAACTTATTGGTAAACCTGCCTTTTTGTTGTAAGTAAGTCAGTTTTAAAAGAGAATGGAAAAAAGCATGAAAAAAGGGTAAACTAGATTTTTAATGGTTATGTGATTTGCATAACTATAAAGGAGCAAGAAAGGAAACTCTTTATGTTTGCTATCAAAAAAATATTATCAAAGTTAACACCAGCTCAGCTTATCGTCGGTTATTATGTTTTGGCAGTCAGCATCTCGACCGTACTGTTGAGTCTGCCGGTCGCTCTTAAGCCAGGCGTGGAATTTGGATTCATGGATGCTTTATTCACAGCCGTAAGTGCAGTTAGTGTAACAGGTCTAACAGTTGTAAGTTTGCCCGAAGTGTACAATGAGGTAGGCTATTTCATTCTCATGTTCGTTCTCCAATTTGGCGGTATTGGCATCATGACACTCGGAACCTTTTTCTGGCTTATAGTGGGCAAGAAAATCGGCTTGAAGGAAAGACAATTGATCATGACGGATCAAAACCAATCGAATCTTTCCGGGCTTGTTAAATTATTGATCCAAATCATTCAGATATTTGTCGTAATTGAAATGATTGGGGCTCTCGTTTTAGGCATTTACTTTCTGAATTATTTTCCAGACGGGAAAGAAGCCTTTTTAAATGGCTTATTTTTAGCCGTAAGTGCCACCACGAATGCTGGTTTTGATATTACCGGTATTTCGATGATTCCATTTAAAGACGATTATTTTGTGCAGTTCATTACGATTATCCTGCTTACCCTTGGAGCCATTGGGTTTCCTGTCTTGATTGAGCTGAAGGAGTTTTTGTCCAATAAGGCCCGTACTTATAAGTTTCATTTTTCTTTGTTCACGAAGCTGACCTCAGTCACTTTCTTTTCCCTTATCGTTGGGGGAACGATCCTGATTTACCTTCTAGAAATTAATGGGTTCTTTAAAGGTAAGAACTGGCATGAATCGTTCTTTTACTCATTGTTTATGTCCTCCAATACGCGGAGCGGCGGGTTGGCAACCATGAATGTGAGTGACTTTTCGGAACCGACCCTTTTATTGTTGAGCATATTGATGTTCATTGGAGCTTCCCCAAGTTCAGTCGGGGGAGGAATCCGGACAACTACACTGGCCATCATGATTCTATTTTTATGGAATTTCATGAGAGGAAGGCGTTCCATAAAAGTTTTCAAACGGGAGATTCATCCCGATGATATCCGAAAAGCGACAGCGGTTATGATCATGGGATCGCTTCTTTGCATAATGGCGGTCTTCATATTATCCATTACCGAAAATTTCACTTTGATGCAAATCATTTTTGAAGTATGTTCGGCTTTCGGTTCAGTCGGCCTTTCGATGGGAATCACGCCTGACCTCAGCAATACCGGTAAAATTGTCATTATGATCATTATGTTCATTGGCCGTGTTGGGATAACCTCCCTCCTGTATATCATAGGCCATAAAGAAGTTACGGAAAATTTCCATTATCCAAAAGAACGCGTCATCATTGGGTAAATGATTTAAGTCAGTGACCTTTCCACTCGTGGAAAGGTTTTTTGTGTTGTTTGCAGGAATCATGGATAAAATGTTGAAATTTACCTATAAGTGAGTGTCCTACCATTTCAAATATGCATAAATTGATCCCTTACTTGGAATTCGATCGGATGTAGTATAAACCATTTAGGTAAGGAGGTGGAGAATGTGAAGAAATATACTGGAAGGATCATTGTCCCTGCTCTTTTTTTTGTATTGATATTACCCTATATAGGGTGGCTGGGTCATGAAGAACGCAGGTTTTCCGCCTTTGCAGGAATATATTTAATCGTAATTTTAACCATAGCCTGGTGTTTGGGTGCCATCTATGATCATAAACGGAAAACGATAGCTTTATTGCAGGATAGCGAAGGGCGTTATCGCATTTTCTCCAATTACTCTAAAGAATTGGTCAATAGCTTCAATGAGGTTATTTTCCAAACGGATGATAAAGGAAAATGGTTGTACTTAAACCCGGCATGGAAATCGATGAGTGGTGCATCCGTAAATGAATCCCTGGGGCTTCACTTTTCTAAACATATGGATAACAATTCTTATCAAGACGTATTAAAGGCCTTTGCGGACTCCTTTCATCGAGGGGATAAATATTTTCGTGCGGACATTAAACTAAATGCGAAAAAGGGAACAAGCTGGGTTGAGGCATTCGTTAAACTTATTTACGATGACGCTGGGAAATTCATCGGGACAGCGGGCATATTATCGGAAATTAATGAACGTAAACATGCAGAGGAAAAGCTTGTGAGCCTAAACGAACATTTGGCAATCACATCAAGCAAGTTATCAACGGCTGCCCAACTTGCGGCTGGGATTGCACATGAGGTCAGGAATCCGATGACGGCGATAATGGGATTCGTGAAGCTGATTAAAGATGGCGGTGCCGAAAAGCAGGAATACTACGATATTATTTTTTCGGAAATAAATCGAATCGAGAAAGTGCTGAATGAACTCTTGCTGCTATCGAAACCCACTGGGGCGGTATTCCTTGAGAAGGATATAAAGGAAAGCTGTAACCATGCCGTAACGCTGTTGGAGACAAATGCCGTACTGAACAATATTCAAATACATAAAAATTATGATTCAGAACCAATTTTTATGTATTTTGATGAAAACCAAATCAAGCAAGTGCTAATAAACATGATAAAAAATTCCATAGAATCGATGCCGAATGGCGGAAATATTTTTGTGAGCATAAATGAAAAAAATGAGGAAGTTTTTTTGAGCATTTTGGATGAAGGGGATGGTATTCCGGAAAACTCCCTTCAAAAAGTAGGAGAACCATTTTTCACTACAAAAACATCAGGAACGGGTTTGGGTCTTTCCGTTTGTTTTAGAATCATCGAAAAGCATGGAGGAAAAGTTTTCATCACAAGTGAACTGAAAAAAGGTACGAAAATCGTTTGTATATTTCCAACCGTCCAACAAAAGCAATATAGTGAGAACGAAAAGGTCAAGATACGGGATCTTGAATGACAAGAAAACAAAGGTTTAATTGTTGAAAAAATCAGAATCTTGTGTATATAATTTAAAAGTAATAACATACTAACCGGTTAGTAAGTTTAAAAGGAGGAATTCAATTTGAACTTTGAACATACTGAAAAGGTGAAAAATCTGGAAAAGAAGTTAACGGAATTCATGGAGAAGCACGTTTACCCAAATGAATCAATATACAAAAAGCAGCTCGAAGCACAGGAAAGCCGCTGGAGTGAAATTCCCCCGATTTTATCTGAATTGACGGCAAAAGCAAAAGAAGAAGGATTATGGAATTTATTTTTACCTGATAGCGGTTATGGCGCGGGTTTAACAAATCTAGAATATGCCCCGCTTTGCGAGATCATGGGTAGGTCGACGATAGGACCTGAAATCTTCAACTGTAATGCGCCGGACACTGGTAATATGGAAGTGTTGGTGAGATATGGATCGGATGAACATAAAGAACGCTGGCTGAAGCCCTTGCTTGCTGGGGAAATCCGTTCATGCTTCTCGATGACGGAACCGGAAGTGGCGTCTTCCGATGCGACCAATATCGAATGCAGGATTGAAAGGACGGGTAATGAGTATGTCATCAACGGCCGAAAATGGTGGTCTTCAGGAGCAGGCGATCCCCGATGCAAGATTGCCATCGTCATGGGTAAGACAGATCCTGAGGCGGCCAAGCATGAACAACAGTCAATGATTCTTGTCCCGCTCGATACACCGGGTGTCAAAATCGAGAGAATGCTCCCTGTGTTTGGTTATGATCATGCCCCGCATGGCCATGCCGAAATCACGTTTGAAAATGTGAGGGTCCCGGCTACGAATATTCTATGGGGTGAAGGAAAAGGATTTGCGATTGCCCAAGGAAGGCTTGGACCGGGAAGGATACATCATTGCATGAGGCTGATCGGCGCTGCTGAAAGAGCACTTGAAGAATTATGTAAGCGCATTCAAGTGCGCGTCGCTTTTGGTAAAACATTGGCGAGACAAGGTGTAATCATGGAGTGGGTTGCTGATTCACGGATTGAAATCGAACAAGCAAGACTTCTGACCTTAAAAGCTGCCTATATGATGGATACTGTCGGGAACAAGGAAGCAAAGGCGGAGATCGCGATGATAAAAGTGGTGGCACCAAATATGGCATTGAATGTACTGGACAGGGCCATCCAAGGCTTTGGAGCTGCAGGGATTTCCGATGATTTCCCTTTTGCTGCTCATTGGGCCAATGCACGGACTTTAAGGCTTGCTGATGGTCCCGATGAAGTTCATCGCTCACAAGTTGCTAAAATAGAACTTCGAAAATACCAACAAAAGCATGAGGTGAAAATATGAAAGTTACCGACTTATTCGATCTAACTGGAAAGACGGCGATCATAACCGGTGGAGGGAGAGGGTTGGGAGCACAAATAGCGACAGGCTTTGCCGAAGCTGGGGCAAATGTCGTACTTTGTTCAAGGAAGAAGGAAGCATGTGACGAAGTTGCTTCGCAAATCCAAAAACTTGGAGTCAGGGCGCTTTCCTTCAAGTGTGATATCACCAATCCGTCAGATGTACAGGAAGTCGTTAACGAAACTTACCGTGAATTTGGTGTCATCGACATATTAGTAAACAATAGCGGGGCATCCTGGGGGGCACCAGCCGTCGACATGCCTCTTGAAGCGTGGCAGAAGGTGATGAATGTAAATGTAACCGGAACCTTTATCATGAGCCAGACAACAGGCAGGGTCATGATTGAGCAGGGACATGGGAAAATCATAAACATCGCTTCCGTTGCCGGATTAGGGGGTACCGACCCGAGGGTGCTCGATACGGTCGGATATAATACGAGTAAAGGGGCGGTCATTACTTTAACGAAGGATTTGGCCGTTAAATGGGGTCAGCATAATATCAATGTTAATGCAATCGCACCAGGTTTCTTTCCGACAAAAATGACGAAAGGGGTTCTTGAGCAAGGAAAGAATCCTATCCTGGATTCCACGCCGTTAAAAAGGTTAGGGAGTGATGATGATTTGAAAGGGGCAGCGGTTTTCCTGGCCTCAAAGGCATCTGATTTTGTGACTGGAAATATTTTGATCGTCGATGGGGGTTCACATGCAAAGTAATGAAAGGTAAGTAAATATGGCTGGAGGGTATGAAATGATGAATGAAAAAAAATGGCTTTCCGTTTATCCTGATTCAATTTCAAAGGAAATAAAAGTCCCTGAGTTCCCGATGCAAAGAATCCTTCAAAATGCATGTGAGTCCCATCCAAACAATACAGCTATTACTTTTTATGACCGAAAGATATCTTATCAGGAACTTTTTCATGCGTCGCTAGCCTTTGCTTCAGCCTTGCAAAAAAAAGGTGTTCAAAAAGGTGATCGTGTCGCCATCATGCTGCCTAACTGTCCGCAGTACGTCATAGCTTATTATGGATCATTGACAACAGGGGCCATTATCACCCAAATCAACCCAATGCTGGTTGAAAGGGAGCTGCAGCATATCTTACAGGACTCCGGTGCAGAAACGATCGTTATATTGGATGGATTATACCCGAAAGTGAAAAGTGTGCAGCAACATGCAAATTTGAAAAATATTATCGTCGTAAGCCTGCAGACTTCGGAAGCAGATTTTCAGCCTGATGCGTCTTTTGATCAATTCATGAAGACAGGAGACGGCAAAATCAATCCCGTATCAATCGATCCGGAAAATGATATAGCCGTTCTTCAGTATACAGGAGGAACGACTGGCCGTTCAAAAGGGGCGATGCTGACACACAGCAATATTCTGGCCAATGTCGTTCAAACGTATGAATTCTTCAAGCATGAATTAAAAATAGGTACAGAAAGAACGCTGTCGGTCATCCCGCTTTTTCATGTTTTTGGAATGTCGTCCGCAATGAATTTATCCGTGTATATCGCGGGTGACTCCATCATGCTGCCACGATTTGAAATAGAAGAAGTACTGGAAACGATTAAGCGTGAACAGCCGACCACTTTTCCTGGTGTACCGACCATGTATGTAGCGTTGACGAATCATCCGAAGGCAGAAGAATATGGAATGGGCTCCATTCAGGTCTGTAACAGCGGAAGTGCACCGATGCCCGTGGAACTGCTGCGTGAGTTCGAACGAAAATCAGGTGCGAAGATATTGGAAGGCTACGGTCTTACGGAAGCTTCGCCAACAACGCATTGTAACCCGGCATTTGCAAAAAGGAAACCTGGGAGCGTCGGGATTGGTGTCCCTTCGACTGAATATAAGGTGATGGACCTGGGAGACGGAACGAAAGAAGTGGCATCTGGCGAATTGGGGGAATTGGTCGTCAAAGGACCTCAAGTGATGAAAGGTTACTGGAATATGCCGGAGGAAACGGCGGTGACCCTAAGGGGTGGTTGGCTTTATACGGGTGATATCGCCAAAGTTGATGAAGATGGGTACCTCTATATTGTCGACAGGAAAAAAGATTTGATCATCGCAAGTGGTTATAATATATATCCGCGAGATGTCGAGGAAGTTCTCTATGAACATCCAGCTGTCCAGGAAGCGGTTGTCATCGGAGTTCCAGATGCTTACCGAGGGGAGTCGGTAAAAGCGGTGCTTGTACTTAAAAATAATAAAACGGCCAATGAACGGGAAATCATCGATTACTGCCGTGCAAACCTATCGGCTTATAAAGTTCCGCATTTCGTTGAATTTCGTGAAGAGTTACCGAAAACAAATGTCGGAAAGATTTTAAGGCGGGCTTTAAGAGAAGAACTTTCCAGGAAGTAAGAGGGCTTTGATGGCACGAGAGCGTATGATATCAATTCAGCTGAAATTTTAACAGATTGCGAGGGTGCATACATGAAAGAAAAAATGACAGAACATAGCATACGCTTATTTGAAAAGAAGGGCTTTAGTGAAACGTCGATTTCTGATATCGTCGAATCGGTCGGAGTGACGAAGGGAACGTTTTATTATTACTTTACGAGCAAAGAGCAGTTGCTAATGGATATTCATCTAGCTTATATAGACGAGTTGCTTAGTGAGCAGGAAAGAATCATGTTGGAACCTGGGAAAAGCTGCAAGGATAAACTTTTCGATATGGTCTTGATGCTTTTAAAGAGCATTAAAACCAAAAAATCCAGCGCAACGGTCTTTTTCCGTGAAATGAAGAATCTAAGTGACGATAAGCTTGCACAAATCCTTCCTAAGCGGGATGAGTTCCGTAATAAAATCGAGCAAGTTCTGATTAGTGGCATCGAGAGCGGAGAACTGCGTTCCAATCTCGATGCATCCATCATCTCTTTTGCTATTTTGGGTGTTGCCAATTGGAGCTATCATTGGTTCGACCCAGAAGGTGAAAAAACCGAACAGGAAGTTGCAGCCATTTTTATGGGGATGATTCTGCAGGGAATTGAAGCGTGACCAGGTTACATACTAACCGGTTAGTTGAAGGGAGATAGAAGGCATGACCAACAAGCAAATTCAATCAATTACCGTTATTGGGGCTGGGCAGATGGGGCACCAAATTGCGATGCTTGCTGCACTAGGAGGTTACGAAACGATTCTTCAGGATGTTCATGAAAACGCGTTGAATGCAGCCCAAGAAAAATTGGACGTCATTTTGACTAAATGGGTTCAAAAAGGAAAATTGTCTGAAGATCGTAAATTGGCTGCTTTTAGCCGTCTTCAATATACCACCGATCTTGAGAAAGCGGCCAGTGGGGCTGATTTGATCATTGAAGCGGTAGTTGAAAAACTTGATGTGAAGCAGGAGGTTTTCGCCAAACTTGAAGAACTGGCCCCAGCAGAAACCATCTTTGCCACGAATAGTTCAACGATTGTCAATAGCCTGATTGCGAATGTGACGAATCGTCCGGATAAGTTCATTAATATGCATTTCTTTTTCCCGCCTCTAGTAATGGATTGTGTTGAGGTTGTAATGAGTGACCAAACATCCGAGGAAACAGCGAAGCTTGCAATGGAAGTCACAGAGAATATGAATAGGACAGGAGTTTTGTTGAGGAAAGAGATATCGGGATTCGTAGCCAACCGAATTTTGGGAGCGTTGCAGCGTGAGGCCTTATATTTGTATGAAGAAGGAATTGTTGGCTATAAGGATATCGATTTGATTTGCAGGAAAGCTTTAGGCCATCCCATTGGTCCTTTTGAACTGATGGATCTATCAGGTATTGATGTAGGGTATTTTGTCATGCAGCAGCGTTTCAATGAAACTGGAAATCCAGAAGACAAGCCAAATGCTTGTATAGAAGAAAAGGTGAATAAAGGACATTTAGGCAGGAAAACAGGAAAAGGCTGGTATGATTATCCAAACCAAGGAGTGAAGAATTGATGACAAAATTAATTAAAGTGGTTAAGGAAAATAAGCTTGCGGTCATCACCATCGATAATCCTCCATTAAATGTAATCAGCAAACAAGTATTCAGAGAATTGGGAGAAACTTTCGATGAACTTTCAAAAGATACTGAAACTGTTGCGGTACTCATAACCGGTGCAGGCAATATCGCATTTGCGGCCGGGGCTGATATAAAAGAATTCCCTAGCATGATGGGGAACCCGAATATGAAAGAACTGGTAAAGGAAAGTCATGCCGTCCTAACTAAAATCGAACAGTTTCCTAAACCTACGATGGCTGTATTAAATGGCCTGACCTTGGGCGGCGGATGCGAACTGGCACTGGCCTGTGATTTGCGAGTAGCTGAAACACAAGTTCAAATCGGACTGCCGGAAGTGAAATTAGGCTTATTCCCTGGAGGTGGCGGTACACAGCGTTTGTCAAGACTTGTAGGTAATGCAAAGGCAAAAGAGATTATATTTACCGGTGATCCGCTTGGTGCCGCGGAAGCGGAAAAGATTGGGCTTATCAATAAAGTCGTTGAGCAAGGCAGCGGCTTATCGGAAGCGAAAATCTTGGCCTCACGAATGACAAGGCACTCACTTCAGGCACTTTCGAGAATCAAGAAGGCGATTAATGAAGGAAGTGAGGCAACACTTGAAAAAGGTCTAGAGATTGAAACGAATCTGTTTGAAGAAATCTTCCAAACTGAAGATGTTAAAGAAGGGGTTTCCGCTTTCTTGGATAAACGTAAACCTGCTTTCGTACATCGTTAATCAAGGAGGGGTCTTATGCATGAATTGGAAGTCAGCGTCCGTTTTTCCGAAACGGATGCTTTGGGCCACATCAATAACACAAGCTATTTCGTATACCTCGAAGAAGCACGCATGAAATTTTTTGAAGCTTTAGGCCTAGCGACAAATGTAGAATCTTGGAATTTTTTGTTAGCCTCCACCAAATGCGACTTTATTGCTCAGGGATATTTCAATCAACTCTTGACCATTCGTACATCTTTGACAAAGGTAGGTACGAAAAGCTGTGATATGGTCCATGATATCCTCTGTTCACAAACTGGGGAAGTGATTGCTAAAGGAAGCGCAGTTTTAGTCTGTTTTAATTTTTTGAAACAAAAAAGTGAACCTATTCCTGAATTTATTAAAGAAAAGCTCATTTCACATCTTGTTCATAATTAGAATGACAAAGTCTAAAGGAGTGGAAGAACATGGTTGACGATACGATTCCTGTTCGGCCCGGCGAGGAATTGAATATTGCTGCATTAGAAGGTTTCCTAAGAAAAAATGTATTGGACCTTCCAAATGAACCGTTGGAATTACAACAATTTTCCATGGGCTATTCCAATTTGACCTATCAGCTGAAAGTTGGTGAGTGGGAGGCTGTTCTCAGAAGGCCGCCGCTTGGCCCTGTTGCTCCAAAGGCACATGATATGAAGCGTGAACATCATATCCTTTCCTCAATCAACCCATATTTCCAAGCAGCTCCCGAGCCTATTCTGTTCTCGGATGATGAATCGGTTGCGGGGGCCCCTTTTTTCCTAATGGAAAGGAAACATGGAATTGTAATAGATACTGAATTTCCCAAGGGAATCGAGCCTACTGTTGAAAAGTGCCGACAGCTTTCATATGTGATGGTGAATCGGCTTGCTGATCTTCACTCGATTCCCTATGAGAAAACGGGTTTGGTCGAAATATCCAAACCTGAAGGGTTCATTGAAAGACAAGTACACGGATGGATTTCCCGCTATGAGAGAGCAAAGACTGATGAAATCAAGGAAATTCGTCCGCTTATTAATTATTTTCAACATAATATCCCGAAGTATAGCCAGACTTCAATAATCCATTATGACTATAAGATCAATAATGCCATGTTCAATCAGGACCTTACAGAGATGGTTGGTTTATTTGATTGGGAAATGTCCACCGTTGGTGATCCGCTAGCCGATCTAGGAGTGGCATTAAGCTACTGGACGGAAAGCGGTGACCCGGAACTTATCAAAATCGGTGTGGGTCAAGCGTCCGTCACGACTTTAACTGGTTTCCTGACTCGAAGGGAATTTATCGAGACGTATGCAGCAAGAAGTGGCAGGGATGTTACCAACGTCGATTTTTATTTAACCTTTGGTTATTTTAAGTTAGCTGTCATCCTTCAGCAAATCTATTATCGATATAAAAAAGGCCAGACTGATGATCCCCGTTTTTCCAATCTTGGAAAAACGGTTAAAAGCTTACTCACTCATGCTGCAGATGTAGCTGCGAAGGAAGTTTAATAAAATGGAATATATTCAAAACATTCATTTACTACTAAAAAAAGAAGAGATAGATGTGGAAAAGCTTCAAGAAGGGGAGAAAGTTGCGGTCATCCTGGATGTGTTATTAGCGACTACCACGATTATTTCAGCACTTCATGATGGAGCACGCCAGGTGATACCTGTCATGGATCCACTGGATGCCTTGGTGAAAAGCCAGGAATTGGACCATGGGGATTTTGTAGTGGCAGGAGAACTAAAGGCAAAGCCGGTTGATGATTTAATGTATCCAAGTCCAACGCTATTGAGTAAGTTGGTACGCGGTAAAACTTTAATATTGTCCACTACTAATGGAACGGTCGCGTTGAGGAATTCAGCCGCTGCCAAAAGGGTTTATATTGCTTCTTTGTTGAATAATCCGTCTGTTGCGGAAAAAATAAAAAAATATCATAAAACAGAAACGATCCTCATCGTTTGTTCGGGAAATTCAGGTGAATTCAGTCTGGAAGACTTTTACGGTGCAGGCCATTTGATAGATTGCCTGATTGCTGGATCACAAGGTACGTTCATACTCAACGATGCAGCAAAGGCTGCCAATGCGCTTTATCGCACGAATAGCGAAAATGCCTTTGATATCCTGAAATCATCGTATGTCGGACAGTTGTTTGACAAACATAGTTTGATCGCCGATTTGGAATTGGCGGCGCAAAAAGGTTCGTTGGATCTTGTCCCAGAGTTGGTGGATGGAAGGATCGAAGCGGAATTGAAAAGGCAGGAAACGTAGTTCAAAAATACAGAAAAGGAGTGAAGGGGATGAGGTTTTCGCAGTCAATAGCGGTGGTTACAGGTGCAGGCTCTGGTATTGGGAAAGCTACGGCGATGCGCTTGTCGGATGAAGGGGCAAAAGTGCTGTTGGTAGGGCGGACGAAAGGAAAGCTGGAGGAAGCAGCTGCAGAAATCAATGCCAGGCACCCGATTCCGGTTGCTGATATTTTCCCTGCAGATGTTACCGTCGAGGAAGAGGTAATGGAGCTGGCCAAGTATGTGAAGGGAAAATATCGTGACCTTCACATTTTAATCAATAACGCAGGTGGTTCAAAGTCCTCAAAGCTCCTGGATACATCTGCAGCTGATTGGGATATGATTCAACATGTCAATTTGAAAAGTGTCTTTCTAGTTTCCAAGTATTTGGGGAAATTGATGGAAGAAGGAGCTAGTGGCGGAAATGAAGGTTCCAGCAATCGGGCAATCGTGAATGTGGCTTCACTGTCAGGACATCAGGCAGGAGCGTTCATCCCGCATTACAGCTCTGCTAAAGCCGGAGTCATCAGTTTAACGAAATCTTTGGCACTGGAACTCGCTGCAGTCGGCATTCGGGTCAATTCCGTATCACCGGGATTCATTGAAACGCCATTGACGGAGGATGGACTGCAAAATGAAAGATTCGTAAAGTCCATTCAACGGAACACGGCACTGGAAAGAGTGGGGAAAGCGGAGGAAATAAGTAATGTCATTACCTTTGCTGCTTCCCCGGAGGCTTCCTATATGACTGGGACGGATTTATTGGTTGATGGCGGCTGGTTGATCAAATAGAAAAAGGGGATGGGCAAATGTTAAAAGAACACTTATTGAAAGAAGTAATTGATAATGTAATGATCCTGACTTTGAATCGCCCTGAAAGCTTGAATGCATTTAGTCCGGATATGATTGCAAGCTTAACGAAAGCGATTAAGGATGTAAAACAAACACCGCATATAAGGGCAGTCATCATCAAAGGGGCGGGAAGGTCATTCACTGCAGGAGGCGACGTCAAGTCAATGGGGCAGGCCTCTGCAGGTCAATTGTATGATCATGTTGGCAGAATGAATGAATGCATATTGGCTCTGGATGCTTCCGAGGTTCCAGTAATCGCTGCCGTCCATGGATTTGCTGCTGGTGCCGGATTCAATTTGGCACTCGCCTGTGATCTGATCGTGGCTTCCGATGATAGTCAATTTGCCATGAGTTTTTCACAGGTAGGCCTGATCTCTGATGGAGGGGGTTCGTATTTTTTACCTAAATTGGTAGGGCCCCACCTTGCAAAGCAGCTCTTCTTTTCGGCCGAGCCAATTTCTGGGGAACGCTTATATCAGCTTGGTGTCATTAATTATTTATATCCACTCAATCAACTTGAAGAGGAATCATTGAAACTTGCGGTAAAACTGGCAAATGGACCGACAAAAGCATATGGGATGATGAAAAAGCTCGTCAGCCATTCATTTACGGCTACACTTGATGAAATACTGGAACAGGAACGTATTACGCAAACCTTGATGGCTTCCACGGAAGATCATCTGGAGGGGGTAGCAGCATTCAAAGAAAAAAGAAAGCCGGAATTTACAGGAAATTAATAAGGGAGGGATAAAGATGAAAGCTATTCATTTTGAAGAATACGGCGGACCGGAAGTACTGAAATTGACTGAAATGGAAAGGCCTGTGCCAACAGGGCATGAAGTTCTGATTGAAATCGATTGTGTAGGCGTCAATTATGCAGATACAGCCAGAAGGGAAGGGCAATATGTAGTTCCTACGCCGCTTCCGTTCATTCCCGGTGCGGAAGTGGCTGGCGTAGTGGTGGAAGTTGGTGGAAAGGTGACCAAAATCAAACCTGGTACAAGGGTCGTCAGCTTAATTGAATCTGGTGGATATTCAGAATATGCCCTTTCTGATGAATTCTCGGCCATTCCGCTTCCTGATGCCATTCAGTTCCATGAAGCTGTTGCCTTGCCCCTCCAAGGTCTGAGCGCCTATCATATTCTTAAGACAATGGGACGCATGCAACAGGGGGAAACGGTATTGGTCCATGCTGCTGCTGGGGGAGTGGGAACGATTGCCGTACAGTTAGCCAAAATCTTCGGGGCTGGAAAAGTGATTGCCACCGCCAGTACAGTGGAAAAGTTGGAACTGGCTAAAGAGATGGGGGCAGATGAACTCATTGATTACACGCAAGAAGGATGGGAAATGAAAGTCCGTGAGGTCACGGGAGGAAAGGGAGTAGACGTCGCGCTGGAAATGGCTGGAGGGGATATTTTCAATAAAACATTGAAATGTTTGGCTCCCTTTGGACGTCTTGTTGTTTTTGGTAATGCAAGTCGTAAGCCTTATACGATGAACCCGCAGCAATTAATGAGGCGCAATCAATCCGTCGTGGGTTTTTTCCTGCCACAGATCATGAAACACCCGGATTTGCTGTTGCCTAGCATTCAAGACCTTTTTGCATACGTTGCGTCTGGGGAGCTTAAGTTAACTATCGGGGGCATCTACCCAATTGAAAAGGCAGCAGCCGTTCATGAGGAAATGAACGCCCGGCAAACGAAAGGGAAGTTGATTTTGCAGGTTAAATGAGAATAAGGGGTGTATGATGCACCCCTTCTAGGATTTCACTTGTTCCTTTGACCCTAAAGAAAGCACGCCTCAATCCGTATCAGTGCTAACATCTTTATCTGGATGCATGAAAGGCGGCTGCGGCGCTATTTTAGACTCTAATAGTTGGCGGTTTTCAGTTGAATTCCAGCCTATATCATTGGTGGGGTGTACCCATTCGTCTCCAGCCATGATTTCCGGGTCTGTATCTTCGCTCCAGTTTTCGAGTGGTGAGTTTTCAGAGGCATATTTACTGTCGCCAATTACGACTCCATAATCATTGACGAATGGAGCCTGTGGTTTTATGCCGGTCCCTTTAAAGCTTGGTGCGTTAATTTGGTGTGGTTGTGTATCGTCGACAATTGGTGAATCCAATTTCTTTTTCATGTAGTGTCTCCCTTTTCGTTTTACGGTTATTTTTCTCGTCTGTCCCTATATTATCCCTGAATAATTTCCGGCATTTTTACCCCATTCTAAAAGGTAAACTATATTAAAAAGGGTGGATGAAAATGAAACGGAAAGCCAATGTGGATGGAGCTGTCAAAGCAAGTAAAACGCCAAAAAGAAATCAAGCTGAAAATGAATTTTCCAATGAGTTCGCAATGGAGGAAAATGCAATGAAAGGTGCCAACCGCAATTCAAAGCAAGGCAGAAAAGGAAGAAGTAATGGATAAAGAAAAACGGAACAGCGGGGAAAAGATGGGTGAACATGTACGGACTGAATTTGGAATCGAATTCAGCGGCGATATGAACGCAACTAAAATTTATGAAATTTTGGCAAAAGAAAATAAAAAACGTGAAAGTGATAAGTAAAAAGGACGGACCCAGCCTTGGGTCCGTCCAGACTGTAGACAAACTCGATGAAAATCGAGTTTGTCTATTTTTATGG
>NZ_JVPL01000091.1:0-8389 GCF_001054655.1 Bacillus sp. 220_BSPC | reverse complement strand
TGTCGCGCCCTTTATGGGTAGCACTCATGGGAGATTAATCCTTTTTTGGTCGTCGCGCTAGCCTTCACTTAATTTGCAATGATTGGAGGTTTTTGTTTAACGATTTACCAAACTCAATCTGATTACTCATAAGGCTCAGCCTTTTTTTAAAAAAGCGTTTTTACTGGGTCTATTTTGTTGTGGTTTTTTCTGGATTTTGAGCTTTTTTAATTTTCATGGGAGTTCATTAAGAAAAGGTTGCTTCAACAACCTCCTTTATTGGTGTAAAGCACGTATTTCCTGGGTTTCTTTGAATGTGGGGTGTTGAGAAAGTATCTTGCTGAAAAGCTCGAGACTTATCTTTTTATTCAGCTACCTAAGCCAAGTGAGTATCCAAATGTTTTAAAAATTTCTGCTGGAGATTACTGGTGTATCCAAAATAACGGTTGGTCTATTGATTCTGCTTCTGAAATTTTTAGTGAGGAATGGATATCTGATGATGAGTTTTTTGTCACCGAATCTGAAATTTATGGGAATAATAAACTCTATCATCAATTGAAAAAAGAACTTCGAATAAGAAAAACATAGGGAGATTTTAGTCTTCCTATGTTTTCATTCATATTATTTATCTGTTTGTTTTTGCTTCTTTTTCAAATACTCCGCACGTATTTTTTCAAGTTGCTGCTTTTTATCAAATTTGGCAGGCTTCTGTTTTTCATGAAACTTTGTCACAGCTACCTTACCTTTGGTATCCAATTGATATTTTCCCACTTTGTTCACCTACTTTTCTTGTCTTTAAAGAGAATCTATTCACAAATATAATATACCTTATTTTACTGAAGTAAACCTTATTACTTTATTGTGTACTGGTAACTTTGTATATATCAGTAAAAACATTAAAAACTCAGTAAATAATTTACCGCCAAATGGTCTTAATAAAAATTTACCTAGAATTAATCCTGAATACTTAGCCATCTTAATCAAACATAAATGTTTTTTTTCGATAGCTTATTGAAAAGACTAACCCCATCGCTAACATATTACCAATTAATGAGCTTCCTCCATAACTTATAAAAGGTAAAGGTATTCCTGTTATGGGTACTAGGCCTATATTCATCCCGATATTCTCAAAAACATGGAAAAAAATCATGGAAGTAACACCAGTGCATATGTAAGATTCAAAACTATTTTTTACGTCCAGAGCTAACTTCACTATACTCGAAATAAGGAGAAAATAAATTGTTACTAAAATACTAGCTCCAAAGAAACCATATTTAGAAGAAATAACACTAAATATAAAATCCGTATGTGCTTCTGGAACATATATACCCTTTTCCAGATAACCATATACCCCTCCTGAACCAATGGCTAGTAATGCTTTGGTTAGATTATAGCCTTCACCTGATGCATAAGATTCTGGATCAATCCAAGCATAAATTCTTCCTAATTGATATGTTGCAAATCCCATTGATTGAAGCATTTCAGGGTTGAAAAAGACTAGGTATATAAGAATACTAGAAATTAAGGAAATGATAATAAAAATAACACTGATAATTTTCCATGATATACCCGAAACAATAAAAATCCCTGTAAAAATACATATTAATACTAAAGACGTACCTAAATCTGGTTGTAGCATAATTAATAGTATAGGAAGAACTGTAGCAGCTCCCATCTTAATTAACAGTAACAAATCTGTTTTTAAAGTTTTATCTAAATATTTTTCATGATGTTTTTGTACTAAGAAACTTAAACAAATTATCAAAGATATTTTTGTGAATTCAGCTGGTTGCAGAGATCCGATTCCCGGAAGTTGAAACCAACTTTTGGCTCCATTTATTTCACGAGCTATTGATTCAGGTGCCAAAATTAACGCGATTAATAGAATGATGCTAAATGAGTAAATAAACCAATTCAAGCGAAAGATCTGTTCAGAATCTAAATACATAATTCCTGCAATTATTCCAATTCCTACAATATACCAGGTTATTTGTCTAAATAAAAAATTCCCTTCATATTGACCAAAATCTTGAGCATTTAATATAGCTATACAACTTGTTATAAATAGTAAAAGTAAAAGTGTAATTAGGTTGTAATCCAACTTTGAATTTTTCATTTTTTCCCCTTGTAAATATTTTCTTATATTGTAACTTAACTTAATTATACTAAAAACGTAATTTTAAATAAAAGCACTTTTATTGTTCATATATTCTAGGTATACAATTGAATAAAAGCATGAAGGATAACCAATAAAAAATATATTATCTATTTTTGTTATACGATTTTATTTACACATTATTTCACAAAAAGTAATTAAAAGTATACAAGTAATTCATTAGCAACCTTCATTATTGAAGCACCGGTTAGTTCTATAAGCATTAGAAACCCGTAAAGCCACCAAATACATTATTTGTTAGAAAAGATGTAATCTTGGCCATCCAATCAAAAAATAAGACAATCCCCATAATAACTGTTATATAGCCACCAAATTGAGTTATTTTGTGGTTATATTTTTTTATCCATCCTGATTTCCCTATAAAAAATGACATTGTTAAGAAAGGTATGGAAAACCCAAGAATATAAGCAATCATATATATTAAACCTTGTCCAGTCGATAAACCAAGGGTTACGATGGCACCTAATATGGGTCCAATGCAAGGAGTCCAACCAGCAGCATAACCTATCCCAATTAAAATAGAACCTATATAACCAGATGGGCGATTTTTAAAATTTATTTTTCTGTCCATCATCAAGAATTTAGGTTGAAAAACCCCAACAATCATTAAACCAAAAATAATTATCAAAATAGCCCCTACTTGTCAATTAAATCAATATATTCATAAAAGAGATCGTAAATAAAAGAAGTGGATAACCCTAATATTACAAAGATAATAGAAAAACCGATCAAAAAGAATAAGGTATGAAGCATTGGTTTGCGGTTTAATTTGTTATTATCTTCTTTTAATTCACTTATTGATAATCCTGTAATATAAGATAAAAACGCAGGGTATAAGGGTAAACAGCAAGGAGATATAAAAGATAGTATCCCTGCACCAAAAGATAAAAGAATATTTAAGTCTCCCAATCTTATTTCCTCCAATTTCCGCTTCTCCATTCTGTATAACTTTACCATATATGCCTATACCCTTGTTGAACTATTCTGCCTTTAGCTCCATAAGAAAAAGAGCTGCCGAAGCAACTCCTTTTGAATTAAAGCACCTTTGAGTTCATTAGGAAATCCAGGTATGTCTAATCAGCCAAGATTTTCGGATAACTTCTTAATTATTTGTTTAGAATTAGATGCAAATTCCACAGATGCATCATAATACATTTTTCCGTCTTTAATCAGGGAGAAATCACCAATCTCGATTCTTAGCAGAGTACTATCGCCTTTATCTTTTAAGTGATAATTATATGCGACATCACCTTCATTCGGTTTTACTTCCCAATTTGAAACGTGCAAAGCGATTTTTAATTCTTTCTGCACAACTGCTCTAATGATTTTAGTGATTGACTGACCGCCATTAGGGATATCCCAAATCACCTTACTTCCCTCGGTCATATCTTCATTAGGATAATTTTCTGGTAGTTCATCCCATTCTGCAACGTATTTGGGTTTAGTTAGCACTTCCCAGACTTTCTGAGAATTCGCCTCAATGAGTATCTCATCTCTTACAATTAGCTGTTCGGTCATTTGTAGAACTCCTTTCAAATGAATTACAACTCGTTATTTCTCCCAAAGCTCGATCAGTCGGCCTTCAGGATCTTCAATCCAAATAAACTTTCCAAATTCACTAATCTCCTTTTTCTTTGCAAGAGGTACACCAATATGTTCAAGATGCTTAATAGTCTCGTTAAGATTATGTACTTCGAAATTTAACATCACTTGTTGTTCTGTTGGAAAATAACTGTCATTCTAGGTAAAGAAAGAAAAGATCGTTTCATTTCCTAATTGCGGTTTTATCACAGTCCCATTCCACTTTTCTATTTCAAGCTTCAACACTTCACTGTACCACTTTTTTACAGATTCAAGATTATTAGTTCTCCAAAATATTCCTCCGAAACCTTTTATCATCGTATCTAACTCCTGTCTGTCATCCAATTTTCATCTATCGATTACATTAGATATTCGAGATTTACGTTTCAAGTTCCTTCTTCAACTATACTGCCCCTTTAGTTCATTACTATATTTCCCTAGGATGAAGGCAAATTCCTTGTTGTTGAACTAACGTGCTTACATTAGGGAAAAGGCGTTCCTGCTTATTACAGAAACGCACCCGTTATGTTTCCCCTTCATTCTTTCAATGAATGGGGAGGATACTTCTGTTGGATATGACGTATAAGTGCAGTGACAACTTGCGGACCGGATTCTACGAGCCTGCCTTGTTCAAATGCAGTGAAGTTATCACCGCCTGAAGCTAAATAATTACTAACCGCTACTTCATATTCGTTGTTTGGCTGAATCTCTTGACCCTTCTTGTCTTTCAGCACAACAACCTTGCTGCCAATTGGAGCTTTGGCTTCCCAATCATACGTTAAGCCAACCGTTTGTAACCTATTTTCATATTCCTTCGTCCACTGCTGTTCTAAAGCAAGTTTTATCTGCTCTCCTGTTAAAATTAACTTACTGACACTATGACCCATAGGCACGTTGGTATAAAGGTCTTCTACCGTGATCTTCCCTTTTTTTAAGCTTTTCCGCATTTCGCCTTGATGGACAAAAGCAATATCTACCCCCATGGCTTCGCGCTCAGATTCTGCAATCATTTTCGCTAATGGGGATTCACCGTTTGCATCTTGATTTCGTCTGATTTCTTCCGGCATTTCCCCTATTACCTGATTAAATTTGCTCCCTAATCTTTTTCTATATTTATTTAGAAGAGCAACCGTTTCTTCATCCGGTTTTATATGTTGATGTGAAGTGGCAATGATCTTTGCTTGTTTCTTAACAATAATTTTAGAATGCGGGTCAATTTCAAGATTTACTTGAGAAAAGGCTTTCCCATTAGAATAAGCTTGAACGATCAGTTTACCGGCTGCAACGGTATTGGCATATTCATGGCTGTGACCCGCAAAAATGACATCTACCTCATCATCGATTTTTGGAGCCATCTCCATTAAAGCTCCAGTGGAATTTGCTCCTGCCTTTTCTGATTTAGCTGAATTATGTGCCAGTACAACAATCACTTTGATCCCTTTATCCTTTAAAATCTTTACGGTTCGGTTAATAGCTGAAACTTCATCCGTAATTTCTACCTCTTTTCGATTTTCAGGGGACACATACATGTTGGTCTCTTTTGTGACCACACCGATAAATCCAATATCAATTCCGTCCATTTGTTTAATAACATACGGTGGTAACAAGGGAAGGCCCGACTTTCTGTCGATGATATTTGCAGAACTGTAAGCAGTATTGGCACCTTGAAAATACCCTGTTTTTTTATTGAATCCTCCATGAATAAGACGTTTCATTTCATTTACGCCTTCGTCCAATTCATGATTTCCAGGTGTCCCGACATCAAAGTGCAGGAGGTTTAAAAATTCAATCGTGGGTTCGTCTTGAAATTGAGAAGAGATTGGAGGGCTTCCTCCTACCATATCACCAGCATGAACAAGTAATGTATTTGGGTTTTCTTGTTTATATTTTTTTAAATAGGCAGCCAAGTATTCAGCACCGCCTGCCATGGTTCCTGAAACCAATTGATATTTGTTTAGTTGGCCGTGAAAATCATTAACGCCTAATAATTGTAGTTGAATGTAGCGGTTGGATGTGGAATGATTCGTTGTGGGATGATTGGATGAGAAAGCAGTGATTTTATAAGATACGAAAATGATGATAAATACCAAGATGAACAAAGAAGTTATGGCCTGAAATTTTGACAACTTCGGATCCCTCCCTCTAGATGTAAATTAAGAATAACTCTAGAATTTTATATCCGTATAAAGGGACCGTGATTTTTTGTTATGTTTTATATAATAATTATTAAATTAACCCCGTACATGCATATCTTTTAAAAGAAATATGTTAGGATTTTGAGCAGCAACAGTGTTATTTAGAAAGGCTCCCATTTTCCTTCCATTATTTTTTCTAAAATAACGGATCCAATAAATAAAGGAACAGCTGATCAGTTCCAAGTGTTCAAAAATAAAGTACGCTTTAGTTTATGTACAATATTTCACAAATTTGCTTTCGGCAGAAGGAAAGTTTGGTATCTTACTCCTATAGTTCAACAATGAAAAAAAGGCTTCCGTGGAAACCTTATAACCTTTTCTTAAGTTCAATCAAATAGAATGGCTCTGTTATAGAATATTAAAAAGCGGAGGAGTGATTATTTGAATTTATCGGAGATAAAAGGATCTTATGAATTGATCGCTGGTTTGGGCAGCTGGTGCGGTCCTGCCCTCCATACAAAGAGGTATGATTTAAGAAGGAATTCATTTCCCTTGGATTGGGTTCAATCTAGTTTCCTCCCTGAAGTAAATAGATTATTAAAGAATAAATTTGAGGGATATATGGAGTTAGAAAATATGCATGAGAAAAATATACTCGCTCATTTTGTTGATGAAGGAAATGTTGTTCTTGAACCAGGGGGTACTCAACCATCAAAAGCACATTTTATTCATGATAGCCACTATAAGATAGATTCCGTCCATGATTTTCCGAAGATACCAAATCAAGATTGGACTGTTCAATATCCAGCATTTAAAAATAAGCTGAATCACCGCATCCAAAATTTCCTTACAAAAATCCAGCAAAGTTAAAATACATTATTCATCAGATATGAGTGGTCAACGGCGAACTATGAAGATATTATCGAATTAAAATCCATTTTATCTCTTACAACGGGTAAGTTTACCCTGTTGATTATGCAGCCAGTAGATGGTGGTTTAACAGGAGTTAAAGACATGAACTGGCCCCATGATGGGATTTGCTTTGTACATGTTTTTCGCAGTAATCCCAGTGATAATGCCATTTGGGATCATGTTTTACAAGGAATAACTTTAACGAATTAAACATAAAGGCAGGGTTTCCTGGCTTTTTTTTTATAAAACCCTTCCGAATTACTATGCAAACTGAAAAGTTGCTTTTTTCATCGCGCACGCTGAAAATTAATGGCTATTGCACCCAGATCGTACTTATTAAGCTTCTGCACCCAATTAATTTAATAGAATTATAACGATCGTGATTTATATGTTGATAATGCAGTATAAGAAAAGTGCTGAGGAGCCCTAATAAAAAGCTGTACTGTTCCTTGTTACCGGAAAGCAAGACCCCTATATGGATGTTTAAAAAATTGGCCCATAGCACAATAATATAGGCAACGTATGTCTGTCTTTATTGCCAAAGGAGGAGTATCCATTTGAAGATTTCTTCAATATCGTTCATAGAACCTCCCGTTTATCATGAATTCCCTGCCCTCTATGAAGGTTTAGGGCTGCCTGAGTTATCTTCATTCATTCAGCAGCGATTTGAATTTGCATATACCTTGGGGAAAGCCGAAAGAACGGGGCTTGCTAGCATCCGCTTTTATAAACGCCAGGGGGATTTCGAAGTACATATACCTGATAAGATGCCAGGAGTGGGTCCAATAAAGCTTCGGGAACTAAAGGGGTTGTTACTGGAGAAAGCCAAAACGGCATTCATCGAAAATATTGAATCCGAACCCCAAAAAAGAAAGGTCTACTACGCCGAATTTCGCCGCCCTGGGAAAGATGCTGATTAAATGTGCTTTCCGACAAACTGGAGCCTGTTTGAGGAAAATCATTGTTTTCTTGTTGAATTTGTTTTTATAAAAAGGGTTCGTACATTAACTTCCCCTCTAAAAAAAGGTTGCCGCAGCAACCTCCCTTGTTTTAATAATCCTCCTTATTTTCATTATCCAAATCATCATCAAGAAAAGACTTTTTATCTTCTTTCATTCCATACTTTTTTTCAAGAAATTGACCAATAATTGAATGGTTAATTCCTCTTCTCACTGCTGTTTCAATAACTATATAGAGAATGAATCCCCCAACAATATAAAATATTATAGCCTTCACTAAAAATCCCCCAAACAACAACTCATTCCCCCTTTATTTTACCAAAAAAAACCTATTGGAGTGCCCGATTGTTGCATAAAAAAAAGGAGCTGCTGATCTGCTCCTTGAAATGAAATAACAGCCTAACCTCCTGTATAAACACTTTCACATGTTCCAGGTTTTGGTTCATAATAACAATGATTTTTAAATTGACCCGCAAAAGGTTGATCGTACCATGTCGGAGGGCATGGAGCATATGGATTAAAATACCAAAGTGCATATTTCCCTGGGTGTTGCCTCCAATAATCCAAATTCTGTTTTGCTAATCTTTTTTCAGCAGTTCTCGCTCTTTGATAAAATACATTCCCTTTTTGAACAGCTTCAAAAGAAT
>NZ_JVPL01000090.1:0-30683 GCF_001054655.1 Bacillus sp. 220_BSPC | reverse complement strand
CGCGCTTTTCCCGCAGGAGTCTCGTACCTTCCGTTCCAATCAACTTTGTTAAAATACCAATTGGAACCCTTATACAAACTCAAACTGCCTTTAATTAAGACAGCTTCTTAGTCAACAATCCATTGATATAAATTTTTGGGTCTTCCTATTTTTTGATAACTCACAATAGTTTCCACTTTTCCTTCATCAAGTAAATGCATAATATAGCGATAAACGGTCGGATAAGCCAATCCAACTTCTTTAGAAATTGTATCAACAGAAAAAGGCTCGCGATTAGAATGCAGAAAATCACTAACGTGACGAAGTGTTCTCTTACTAATTCCCTTTGTTACAAATACATCCTTTTCTTCACTGGATTTTTGCTGCGGAGCTGATTGGGTTAATTTTGCTAGGCGGGCATGCAGTTGAATCCTTGAAATCAAATCAGGTGCTTTTACAGGCTTTAAGGCAAAATCCGTTGCGCCTGCTTCAAGAAAGCGATCAGCAATTTCCTGTCGTTCATCGACTGTTAATACAAGAATCGGAACATCGGCATTAAGTTTACGAAGCTCACCCACTGTTTTTATTCCGTCCATTTCCGGCATATGATAATCAACTAAAACAACATCTGCTCCTTTTTCTGCAAACACATTTAACCCTTCTTTTCCGTTGTTAGCCGTATCTACATTCCAGCCGGCAAATTCACAAATTTCACTTAGCATATATTGAATTGATGTATCATCATCTATGACTAAAATGTTCATCTTGACACACTCCCCTCAGCTAGTTTAATCCAAAATATTGTCCCGTGCCCAAGCTTGCTATCAATTTCCACCGATGCACCATGTCCTTCAGCAACTTGTCGTACGAAAGCTAATCCCATGCCTGGATGCGATTTTGTACTGAACCCAGCTTTCCATATTTTCTCCTGCTCTTTAGGTGAAATCCCTTTCCCGTTATCTGATACGCCCAACCAAAGTTCATTTTCATAGGTTTTTACCTTAAGCAAAATCTTTCCATCTTCTATTCCATTCACTGCATCATAAGCATTGTCAATTAAATTCACTAATGCCCTTGTCATTCGGATTTTATTAATGAAAATTTTAATTTCAGGATCTGTTTGAAAGTCTACCTTCAGATTAAGATTTGTCCCGCTCAGTCTGCTTGCTTCGACATATTCAACTAAATCTTTTATACGGCACCAATGTTTTTTATCATCATATAAAATCTCGGAAATCATGTCGCTAACGGAAAGAATCGATGCTGAAATCCTTTGGCAATATTCTTTAATTTTAGAATCGTCCACTTTCATACTAATTAAAGAATTTAGCCCCTCAATTGTTGTAAGAGGCGTTTTTAAATCATGGACCAGATATAGTGCTTCCCGTCCTGATCTTGACTGCATTGCTTCTAACTGCGCATAATGAAGCTCTTGCTTTATCCGCCACTTTTGTTCAGCCAATGAAAAGTACACAGCTAAAATAACAGCATTAATAACGAAAATTAAACACAAAGTTAAACTGTACAATGTTAAAGATTGCTCGAATCCAATTTGAACCGCTATACCTGTTAATTCCTTTGAAATCGACCCTTGGCCAAATCCATATTGGGATAAAGAAGGAATCTCATTCAGCCATTCAATCCCAAAGATTAATTGAGAACAAATAATCGTTTTAATAATTGGCTTTAGTCTATCCTTTTCAAAGGCTTGCAATAATAAGATGGCTAACAACAATAACAAAGCATATGCGCTAAATGAGTATGTTAAAGAATAATAAGCATTTATCACGATATAATCGAGAGGAATAACAATAAGAGGAATGATGATTTTTAACCATGGACGGTTTAAACGAGCAGCGATTTCGTCACCCAACAGCAGTGCACCAATATAATGAAACAAAGCTAAAACTGTATTTAAAGACACTAGCAAAAAAACCGCAAGCATTAACTGATTTCCTGTTTCTTCACCTTCTCTTAATGAAATAAGCAAATCAGTAAGACCAATTTCGTCAGGACCCAACCACGATAGTAAGAATACCCCGAATAAAATTACTCCAATTTTCATCCATATTGTCCAAGACTTCATAAGACTAGCTATCATAATCATTTCACCTTTGATAGATTATTTGCTTATAGAATAGAATGATAACCATTCTTTCAATTCGTATTGATTTAAATGTATGTGTACCCTTCCATAACCTCATTATACGTAATTCATCATTATTATGAAAATTATAAAAAAATGGGTACGTGGATGAGCCACCCTCTATGGATAAAAAGCTACCCTATACAAAAAATTAATTATTATAACGTCAAATTCTTTTAGAATTATTTAACTACATTGCATTTTTCCCCATAGAAAAAACACCTTCACATTGATTGGCTGATATTCAATACCTACTTTTCAACGAAAAGTGTTTTACTTTTCTCATTTTTAGGTCAGTGCAACTATAGGAAAAGGGGTTGAGAATATCATACTTTATTGTTCCAAGAGGTAATTACATAAATCAACTTGAAGATATTGATTTCTCAAGGATTTAATTAGATAAATAGGGTTCACATCAATATTCACATGTAACAATGCCTTTTCAAAGATATCCATGGATACTGAAGGATTATCTCCTAATAATGAAGTAATGACTGCTTCATATTTACCCTTTTTGTAAGTCCCTTCCTTTATATCTTCTAAAGCATGAAGTATTTCAAAAATTACCTTTGAATCCTTTTCATTCAGATCATTATTCAAAATGAAATGAAAAAAAGTATATTGTTCAGGATCTTTATCCAAAGCAATTGTAAGTAATAACTTTTGATGATATTTCATCTTTTTAAATTCATCTATTAACTCTTCCATTAAATTCATCTCCTACTATTATAATACCCAAAGTGCAATTGCAACTTCTCTAACTCTAATAATTTTCATTGTGGTCAAACTCCTTTTAACAAAGGGGCTAGGGTAAGTGTTTCCGCTCTTCTAACTTTATACTAATATATTTAGTAAATCCTCTCGTCCCAAAAGTGAAACGAAATAATTTACATTTCATAATTCCCGTATTTTTAGCGATGCTTCCCTGGTAGAAATCTTGTATTCCCTATACCGGTTCAAGAATCAACGATCATTCCCTTAAAATGGGCAACTTTTAACACCAAAAACAAAGGGTTCTTTACATACGATTAAGATTGATGAAACCCTGTTAACATGTCATAGAAGCACCGAATAGTTGTTACCCAGCTTAAACAGCTTCCAAAAAAAACCAGGAACGGAAAAGAACATTACTCCACACTTACTTAGGCATACCTACACTTCACTATTGATTGAAGCTGTAGTAGGAATTAAAAAATCAACAACCATTAGGAAATAACGAATTCATATATAAAGAAAAGGCCTCCCACAGTAAAGTGTGGGAGGCCTTCAACTTTAAAGATATTCACATGTTAGGTGAGCACTCATGACTGAATCTCCCGTTAAACCCCTATATTAAGGGATTTAAGCGATGCATCATGCCCGCCCATTCAATTAATAATTTAATAGGAAGTAACAAGGTAATAATATCAACACTTTTAGTTAAAGCCATCTAAGATAACTTCACAAAGTGTCATAATATTTCAATGTCAGGTGAGCAAATAGGTGAGCATTTTCAATTAAATTCTTATAAATAACTGGTATGAAGAACCTGAAAAAGCCCCCCTATTACAAGAGGAAGCCTAAACCTAATCCTATATTATATCGGAAGGAGAAAAGACTATCATGAAAATGAAAAAATCCTTAAATTGAATTCAAACTGCATTATAAGGAAATTGAACGTGTAACTAAAGTAAAAAACTGATTTAAATATTTATCATGCTAAAGAAGATACTTCAAACTTGGCCTAAAACAAAATTCGTTAACATTTGCTTTTTATCAAGATGGTGAAGTAAAAAAGAAACTAGATTTTATCGATCTCTCAGAAGATGAAATTCAGATAGTAAGCCCGAGATGCGTTTTCAGGCAGTATTGGCTGCATTACCTGGAATTGGTTCTTTGACATTTTTCCTTATTTAAAAGTGAAAACCAAAAATCATCGGAGTTATTCCCCTCAAAAGGAAGTAACTCCCTTTTCTAGAAACTTGGGCTTGATATTTTAACAAAACTCAGGCTTTGGGAATTCGACCTTGCCTCTTTAACTGCTTCAAAGTAAATAGATAAATAACATTTCTATATTATTTCCTTAAAAATCATCTATATTTGATATTTGTTTAATCTGACATTGAGATATATAATAAAAACAAGAAAAAAGAAAGCGTTTTCAATTTTTAAATACTTCGTTACTTCTCATACTATAAGGAGGATTTAAGATGAGCCAAGTAGAAAGAAAATCCAAAGTGCAGAAATTAATTGAGCAACAAAAATTCAATGAGAAAGACATTTCCAAGATGACAGATTCACAGATTGAATATTATCACTGGCTCTATTTTGATGACTCTGTTTATGATTATATGTAACTCAAATATAAAATGATAAAAAGCGGGAAAACCATTGATAATTCATGGTTTCCCGCTTTTACTTTTATTCTTTCGGAAATAACTTCTTGCAAATCCACTATTTTGTAACAAGTGAGTTTCAGTTGCTTTCTGACCTTGCTAGCTTTCAGCTGAAGAAAACAACATTCATTATGCAATGGAAGTTATCGTTAATATGTCTTCAGTGTCAGGAATGGAGGGAAAAGGAAGGACAACCTGGTATTCATCAAGAATAGGTTTTTTATTTAAGAAATAATCGTCCTTATCCTTTTTTTCATTTTACTATTTCTTAATGAAGTAAAGCACCCGTTACTTGAATTAGAAATTTAATTAGCTTTTCTTGGTCTTCTTAAAAAATAAATAACCAAAAACACCTAAAATTAATGCTATACCTCCGAAAACAATAACTTGATATATAATATCCCCTAACATAACCTGTTCCTCCTATTCTAAAAAAACATTTCCCTAAATCTATATACGAGATTTTCCCTAAAAAGGTTTCAACTGGTAGTTTGATTCTAAAAGTCTTATTAAACAAACCTGCCCCGTTAGTTGAACAAGTAAAAATGCACACTAGAGTCATTTAATGCTTTCATAACACAAAACCACAATTATGCAATGGCACAATTAAAAAGTGTAAATAAAAAAAGACACTTTCCAAACTTTAAAAATGTTCTTTAATAATTAACGGCTATAATGAACGACAGCTTCCTTGAACAGATAGTGGTAGTAAAGTTTGTTCCATGTTATAATTTTCCGAAGTAATCTTTGGATTGCTCATAAAAAATCGTCCTTTCGTAAATGGGGTGTGTGGTAACTTCATTTTACTAAAAAGGGCGATTTTTTTTTGCATAAATTTCGTTAAAAAAGGGTTGCCCCTAAAAGTCATTTTCCTGACTTTTGGGACAGCCCCATTTCAATTTCAGCTATTTTAATACTAAAGAACGCTTCGCTTGCGCAATCTCAGTAGCCACATCTAAAATCATATCTTCTTGACCGCCGACTACTTTACGTTTTCCTAATTCGATTAAAATATCACGTGAATCGATATTAAATTTTTCAGCTGCGCGTTTTGCATGAAGAGCAAAGCTTGAGTATACCCCAGCATACCCTAGAGTTAGGCTATCTTTTGTAATTTCTTGAGGCGATTGCAAAATTGGAGCCACAATGTCTTCTGCCAAATCCATCATTTTATATAAATCCACCCCTGTTTGAATTCCCATCCGTTCAAGAACGGCTACAAGTACTTCTGTTTGCGTATTACCGGCACCTGCTCCTAAGCAGCGAACACTACCATCAATGCGAGTAGCTCCTTCTTCGATTGCGACAAGCGTATTTGCCATCGCAAGAGATAAATTATTATGACCATGGAAACCCACTTTAGTTCCTACAGATTGTTTAAGTGCACGTATACGTTCACGAACCTGCTCTGGAAGTAGATAACCTGCTGAATCAACTACATATACAGTATCTGCGCCATAGCTTTCCATTAATTTTGCTTGTTCCACTAATTTTTCAACTGGTGCCATATGGGCCATCATCAAAAATCCGACGGTTTCCATTCCAAGTTCTTTTGCATAAGCAATATGTTGTTGGGCAACGTCAGCTTCGGTAACATGAGTTGCAATACGAGCCATTTTTGCTCCCAAATTGGCTGCTTCTTTTAAATCATGTAAAGTACCAATACCTGGTAATAACAAAATGGCGATTTTTGACTTATCCGCAACAGAAACTGCGGCTTCGATTAATTCCATTTCATTTGTTCTTGATAGACCATACTGTAAAGATGATCCAGCTAAACCATCTCCATGTGATACTTCGATATAAGGGACATTAGCGTCATTCAATGCTTTGGCAACTTTAAGTACTTGATCTACAGTATATTGATGAGAGATCGCATGGCTTCCATCTCGCAACGCTACCTCAGTGATTAATATATCTTCATTATTTGTCATTGTATTTAGTACCCCTTTCTACAGTTCAAACTGTTTCTTTCATCAATAGATTTTTTGCGAATTCTTCTGCAATTCTAACACCCGCCGCTGTCATAATATCAAGATTCCCTGAATATTTTGGTAAATAATCCCCAGCACCTTCTACTTCTATGAAAATGGTTACTTTATTTCCATCAAAGATTGGTTCTGTACGAATACGATAGCCAGGAACATAAGATTGAACAACTTTAGTCATCTCTTCAATCGAATGCTTAATCGCTTCTTCATCCATTTTCCCTTCCTCTACTAGAGTATAAACTGTATCACGCATAAGAATTGGCGGTTCAGCAGGATTCAAGATAATGATTGCTTTTCCTTTTTTAGCACCTCCAACCACTTCGACAGCACGTGAAGTAGTTTCCGTGAATTCATCGATATTTGCACGAGTTCCAGGTCCTGCACTAAGACTTGAGATCGTAGCAACGATTTCAGCATATTCTACTGGACATACTCGATTTACGGCATGAACCATCGGGACTGTAGCCTGACCACCACAAGTAATAAGGTTGATATTATCTTTATCTAAATGTTCTTCAATGTTTACTGCTGCACACACAAATGGACCTACAGCTGCTGGAGTCATATCAATCACTTTTTTCCCTGCTTCTTTTAACACTTTCGCATTATAGAGATGAGCCTTAGCAGATGTTGCATCAAAGATAATATCCGCCAATTCTGGTGTTTCGAGAAATCCATCGATCCCATTATCAATGGACACATAGCCTAATTCCCTCGCACGACGTAAACCATCCGAATTTGGGTCAATCCCAATAACTGTCGTCAACTCTAAAACTTCAGATCGTCCAAGTTTTATCATAAGATCTGTACCAATATTTCCTGAGCCAAGAATGGCAACTTTTACTTTTGACAAAATAATTCTCCTCCTGCATTTGAATGTATTTTATAAATTCTTGCTTGTTTCTATATGATTATTACCATCTTTATAACCTAAACATTCCGAAATTTCAGACGATGATTTTTGAATTCTCTCTATTACCTCTGGAATCCGCTCTTCGTCAAACCTCATTTTAGGTGCAGCACAGCTAATAGAAGCGATTACATTTCCTTGATGGTTGAATATTGGAGCGGCTATACATTTGAGCCCTAACTCTATCTCTTCATCATCTATAGCATAGCCTTTCTCCCGTATTGACTTTAAATGATTTTTAATATTCGTTATATTAGTCATCGTGTACTCTGTATACGATTCTAAAGTCACAGATGTTAAAATCCTATCTATTTCATTTCGCTTTGGTAGGCAAGAATCACCTTACCAACACCAGTACAATGAACTGGAGCTCTTTTTCCAATATGAGAGTAAATTGTAAGGGCTCTGTGGCCTTCAATTTTATCAATGTAAATAACTTCATCTCTCTGTAACATAACTAAGTGAACGGTTTCTTTTTTTACTGTGTCCATTATTCGGGGTATAGTTCACACATCTTAGAGGCTTTTATATATTGTATCTCATTACAAAAAGTAATCTTACCTTATGAGACTAAAAAAATAGCAAACTAAATGCCATCTTTAAAGTCTTTCAAATCGCCAGACCATGTAATACAACATCCTTTTCCATATCATCAAGGGCATTATCTTTCTCCTACCTTCTCAACTGGTAAGGTAATGACTTCTGCAGTTATCTTTCGTTTCATTGGAAAGTAATATAAGGCAGCAGGTAAGAAAAGTCCTACAGTCCAAGCCAAATCTGCTCCATAAAGTGCTTTTGCAACAGGCCCAACATAAAAAGACGCATTGATAAAAGGAATCTCTGCAAGTATTGATGCTACAAATGCAAAGGAAGCAATCCAGTTGACTTTTCCATACTTACCATTTAGATCAAAGATACCTTTGACACTATATTCGCCTTGGCGCAGTATATATAATAGCTAAAGGTTAGCTGAATAAGGAAGTACTATGCATCGGCTGAACTTTGGCTTTAGGATCAATATAGGCTTTAGCATTATTGACTGCCGTAGGACCTTCACCAAATCCTGATGCAATTAATTTAACCTTCCCGTCATACGTACAAATATCCCCGGCAGCGTAAATGCCTGCAATATTTGTTTCTTGCTTAGAATTAACTATAATGGAATTTTTTTTAAGTTGGAGACCCCATTCTTTAATCGGGCCAAGAGAAGAAACAAAGCCGTAATTAATAATTAGGTCATCTATGTCAGCTAGTTCTTTTTCTTGAGTCTTAGTGTGTTCTAAAGTAATTTGAGTAATCTGATCCACTCCTACTAGCTCAGAAGGAACATATGGTGTTTTGACTTCAACAGAAGAATTCGCTAATTGTTCTACACTATGCTCATGGGCACGAAATTTATCTCTTCTATGTATCAATGTTACTTTTTCAGCGATAGGCTCTAGCATAAGAGCCCAATCAACAGCGGAATCTCCACCGCCTAGAATCGCTACTTTTCTTCCTTTAAATTGGTTCATGTCATTCACAAAATAATATAAATTCTTACTTTCAAACTTTGTTGCATCTTCTAGTTCTAGTTTGCGAGGCTGAAAAGCTCCATTCCCTGCAGTAATAATAATTGATTTAGAGAAATGAGTATCGAGGTTGGTAGTGACCTTAAATGTTTCGTCCGCTTGCTTTTCAATCTGTTCAACTGCTTCTTCAAGACAAATTGTTGGTTCGAATACTTTCATTTGCTCTTTCAAATTATCTACCAATTCTTGAGCTCTTACTTTTGGAAATCCAGCTATATCATAAATAAATTTTTCGGGATAAAGAGCCGTGAGCTGTCCGCCCAACTGAGGAAGACTCTCTATAATTTTCACCTTTGCTTGCCTCATCCCTCCATAAAAAGCTGTAAATAAACCAACTGGTCCGCCACCAATAATTGTTATATCATAAATCTTCTTGTCTTCTACCATTAGTAATCACCTCTAGTTATGCTCTTGTTAGAATTAATCGTTCAATACTGTACTAGTTAGTTTGAAACATCCTCACTGATCAAATCTCTAGAATTTTTTATTCGAATTTACAAGGATCACCATCAAAAGAACATTGAGCTACTTTAATAGACTCGGTTGGACACCCTTCTAAAGCATCTAGCATATCCTCCTCGAATTCATCAGGTATGCTGGCTGTTCCTTCATTTTTATCTAATGTAACAAACGCAATACCTTCTTCATCGTAATCATAAATTTCAGGAGCTGTAGCACCACATGCTCCGCAAGCAATACAAGTTTCTTTATCTACAATCGTATAGTTAGCCATTTTTCTTCTATTTTCTCCTCTCTAAACTGCAGTTTTATCCTGAGGTTTTATAATCATCTAATGTATCTACGTAAACGTACCGGCATCACTCGAGGTAAGTTCACCCGTTTGCAATACCATATAACCATGCCATAGAAGGAAGCTTCTTTTGGATGGAGTCAGCATCAAAAGCAATATGATGAATTCTATCACCTACTGTATCTAAAAACTCACGCATTATTCCTGGGTTTTTATCCGGTTCGATGAGTTCAATTTGGACAGTTGGCGTGTTTAGAAAAGCCAGTTTAGATTGCGAATCTGTTGGTTTACCTTTAAAAACAACTTTCGAAACATAACTGTCACCAGTTAGAAAAGATTCAGCCTTCTTAATACCTAACAATTTTGTAAAAGCTTCATTAGCAGATTCAATATTTTTTACGACAAATGCAAGCTGATTAATCTCTCTGTTGCCTAATAGTGATCCAGTAATGTTTACAAACCTTTTTTCTAAAGTCCGTTTATTTAATAGCCAAGCCCCCGCACTGACAATCCGCCATCGCTGGAAATGACTTCACCAGTAATCGCGCGTGCTTCGTCAGATGCTAACAGTACATACGCTGCAACGTGATCTTCTGGCATTTGGGCGATTTGAAGGGGATTTCGTTTTTTAATACTGCTTGCTTTCGTATCATTATCCACGATTTTAACGGATGCAACGGTGGAATAACCGATAGTGCTGTCAGTGTGCCCCCTGGCGCTACCGCATTTACCCGAATATTTGGTGCGAGTTCGAACGCAAGCTGGCGCATCAGTCCGATTTGAGCGTGCTTGCTCGCTTTGTACCAAACGCCGCCGCCATCAGGATAGAAACTTGCACCAGATACTGAAAAAATAATATTACCATTTGTTTTTTGTAATTCTTCAAGAGCTGCTTTCGCGCCGAAAAAAGAACCTTTTACGTTAATATCGAGAAGGAAATCATACGCTTCGGAAAGAGCATCTGGAGTCACATCGGCAAATTTAGCAAACCCATCGAATACGCCAGCATTAGCGATAAAAACATCTAACTTTCCAAATTGCTTAACAGTAGCTTGGACAGCTTGCTCATTGTCTTCGTATTTGCTTACATCCCCTAATCCCCCCTTTTAAAAGAAGAAGGAACAAATACGATTCCTTACCGCTCAATTCCTTTTCCAATGTTCCCAATGCCTGATACTTACCGAAAAGAAACTTCCACTTTTCCTAACTCACTGAACTCAGCAGTAAACACATCCCCTTTTTGTGCAACTACTGCTGCGGATAAAGCACCTGATAAAATCACTTCTTCAGCTTTTAAAATGACATTATATTCAGACAATTTGTTCGCTAACCAGGCTACACATGTGGCCGGATGACCTAATACATCTGCCCCTGTCCCTTTGTTCATGAGCTCGCCATTTTTATAAAGATTCATTTCGATTTTAGTCAGTTCTAAACCATTGACAGCGAATTTTTCGTCTCCTAATACATAAAGCCCGCAGGAAGCATTATCGGCAACAGTGTCTTGGAGCTTAATTTTCCAATTCAGAATTCGACTGTCCACAATCTCTAATGAAGGAATGATGGACTCAGTTGCAGCTAAAACGTCTTCCGCTGTCACATTTGGACCTTTAAGATCCTTATTGAGAACAAAGGCGATCTCCCCTTCAACCTTTGGTTCGAAAAGCGAATCGACAGCGATGCTGCCCTTATTTGGAACACTCATGCTGTCCAATAAGTGACCGTAATCCGGCTGGTCGACTCCTAAAAGCTCTTGCATGGCAAAGGAAGTTAACCCAATCTTTTTCCCAACGATTTTCTGTCCAGCCTTGACTTTCTGATCAATCGCTTTTAACTGGACTTGATACGCTTCGTGAACAGTCAGGCTTGGATACAGATCGGTTAACGGCGTGACGGATTTTTTCGTTTGCTCTGCATGGAGCAAATGCTCGTATGCATCTTGTACTACAGCTGTTTTTTGTATGCTCAAAGAAAAAACCTCTTTCTTTTAAATGATAAAAAGAACTTTGATAGTACAGGTTTCTACACTTGCACTATCAAAGTTGGGTAGAAATATCAAAACTTATTTCACGGGAATTTTACTAAAAAAGTCAATAATGACCTTGTTAAATTCTTCAGCCTTTTCCCATTGTGGCCAATGTCCAGCATCGTTAATGACGGTTAATTCACTGCCAGGAATCATCTCTTGAATGGGTTTTGCTTCCTCGACAGTAGAGGTTGGGTCATGATCCGTCCATGCTAATAAGGTTGGAACATCAATCTTTTCACACCAGGATGGATCCCAGCTATAATTTTGTCGATATTCAATGTCTTGAAGGGCAACAATGTGATGAACAGCTTCTTGGTACGATGGCTGTGTATAAATTTTGTAACGAGCTTCAATAAGCTCATCGGTGACTTGACTCTTATCGTACATTAGCCATTCAAGTCTGGTTTTTACATTTTCATAGTTTGCTTCCAGAACAGCCTTAACGGTGGATTCCTTCAGCTTTTTCATAACTTCAGCCTTGTTGTTAACATTTCCCGGAGTATTTAAAACTAATGCTTTAGCAATTCCAGGGTGATGGGCAGCGAACCATGCTGCGACCCAACCACCTAGTGATTCACCAGATAGATAGACTTCTTTCAAGTCTAAAGCCTGGATGACCCATAATAGATGATCACTATAGGAATCAATTCCGTAAGGGCGATCTGGCTTTTCTGTGTAACCATGCCCGAGCATATCAATGCAGATTACACGGAAATGCTCACTCAACCCTCTAATGTTCCGGGCGTGAGCCTCAATATGACCGCCAGTACCATGAAGCAAAATAAGCGGTTCCCCAGTTCCTGCTTCTAGTACTCTCGTTTTAATTCCATTTGCATCCACATAATAATTTTTAAACTCTAAATCGGCTAAATCTGTCCAAATTGTCATCTCGTTCTCCTCCTCCTTTTTTTGAAAGTCTTATACTTTATGGAACTTGACAACGCCCATTCCCGTCACCCATTCTGGGATTGGCTCATAACAAGCAACCTCTGGTTCAAGCCCTTGAAGAATTCCTAGCAGCACAAGCCAGTTATGAATTTCCTGACCGCCATTGCCGCCATTTTCTTCGATAAAATCAGGGCCCCATTGTCTTAGTGCCTGATAGTCTTTTTCTGTAATCAATCGTAAAAATTCACGATCCCACTCTTCATTGACCGGTCCGGATTTCAAACTTGTCACACGTGTTTTGCGCGTGTTCAAATATTCGTCAAGCTGCTCAATTTCTTGACGGCCATTTGTTAGGACTTTAATTAGCTCTTGATCTTCAGGCTTTTCACTATCAATCTTTGGAATTGGAACCCAGTGAGAGATCCCTCCTGAAGCGACAATCGCTACCTTTTTATCGCTTTCCCATGATTCAATTGCTTTGCGGACGACTTCTCCGACTTGGAAACAGCGGTCCATTGTAGGCAGCGGCGGTGCTGCTGTATTCACGGCAATCGGCACAACCGGTATCTTTAGATCAGGGTTTAAAAAGTAGACAGCTTGAGTGTGGCCATGATCCACTTTCATTCTCATCGAAAAAGCAAAATCCACATTGTTCGCCAAACCTGTATCAAGAACATGCTTCGCTAATTCTTGATGGATAGGAATTTGATATTCAGGAATTTGCCAGTCGCCCCATCCTTCACATCGATCAATTCCAATCGTGAAGGAAGGCATATAATCATAATAATAACTATTGAAATGATCATCCGAAATTAAGACGATCACATCTGTTCCAATATCCTCCAGCCATTTTTTCATATGGGCAACGGTTTTTAGAAAACGCTGCCCTTTTTCTCCACCGCCAGCTTCATTTGTCATAATCATCGGACTATGTGACATTGCAACTCCTGCTACTATTTCAGCCATGTCTTCCACCCCTCTAATCTGAATATTTTTTTTACGATCCGGGCGGGGGCATTACCCCGTTTTAATCCATTTGTCAAAAATTCAATCGTTTCAAACAATAGATAGTTTCCCTTGCATGATTGTCGGAATCTCTTTTACAGAAGCGAGCTGTTTTTCAATGTTAACTGTTCGCAAATCTCATCATCGATCTTTTGGCCAGTGCTAAATCATCCGTTTTCTCATAGGTTGGTGAAAATCCCACTTAGCCTCCATAAAACATGATGTCGTTGACGGATTACACATCTACACTGCCCACTCTATATTTGATCATGCCTTTAAGTGTTACGGATCCAGTACCTTTACCAATTATTTCATAACAAACCAAACAAAATTGTCCAGTAATCTTATCGCTTATTTCAGTTTTACGATTATTTTCACTCAATTTTCAGATCTCCCAAAATGATACCCGATTGCAGTGCCAAGAAAAGCTGATAACTGGTTTGTAGATCATGGATATCAGCTTCTAAAATTTCACCTATTTTTTTTACGCGATAACGTAATCCACCAATTGACAAATTCATTATTTTTGCTGTTTTACCTATATTTTGGCCACTCTTAATGTAATAATATAGAGTTTTGGTTAACTCTGATTCTTTCCCTCGATCGTATTCAAGTAATTTCGAAAGCATTTTGTTGCAGAAATGCCGAATATCATCTATTTTTCCTGCGCGAAATAAAATCCCCACCGCTCCTAAATCATCAAAGTACATAATTTCCTTTTGATGATGGTTCATGTTTAATGAAATGAGAGCTTCATTGTACAGAATCGGTATATCTTCAAGAGACTTTGATCTTGAGCTCATCCCAATTTTAAAAGGGATATTAGGGTATTTTTCTTTTAGAAAACAAAGTAATTTTCTGATAAATTTATCGACGTTTATATCATTTTTTGAGAACAAGTCAACAGGCATCAACGCAGCTATGTTTTGAGAGTCTTCCGAGATTAAGATATTCAGATTACGATCCATAAAATATCTTGAAAGAACTTCAATTAAATCCATACCGCCGATTGGATCCTTTCCATTTGGATAAAAATTTGGATCCCCTTTCAAAACTAAAAATTGATACTCTTTGCCCAAATCCACTCCAATATATCTGGCCCTTTTGAATAATATGACAGGGTTTAAACGATTATTGATCATATCTTCTAACAATCCGCCTTTGATGTTTAACTTCAGTTCTGTATCCAGGATTGTTTCCTTGTTATAATTACTCACAGATCCGATGAGACACAATTGCTTCATTTTCAACCAATCAACTTCATTAAAAGAAGTGTTAATGAAGGAGCAATAACCTACACTCTTTCCTCTTGATACCATCGGAGCAATTAATCTCTTATGTTCATCAGATTGGACCAGTTCGACAATTTGCTGCTTCTCGATAAGTTCAGTCAGTTTGATGTGATTATATCCATCGAGATTATTTTTCTTTAAGCTCCTGCTATATTGTCTAGCCAGTTCCGGATCTAAGCCTATTGAATAAAGATAGTTAAATCCTAGATCTTCAAGAATAATGGGGATGTTTGTAAGCTGATAGCATACGTCGGCCAATCGTGTTTCTCCAACGCCATTTAGAAACTGCCCGATGGCTTGGTTATTGAAATCCAAGGCAGCCTGCAGGTTATTTTTTTCAGTTAAAACTGTATCAAGGCAGTTCAGAAGCATTTGTGGCAGACCCGATTCGAACTCCTTCTCTGTGAAGGTATAGTCTCCATAATGTGACGACATTTGAACAAACATTTCCAATGCTTTAGGATAATCGAACTTATTTTGCAATATATTCACCCACTTTAGAAAGTTACAAGCTTAATTAGCTAAAATTCGCATTTTAAAATTATTCTACTTCTCCTGAGTGGGCTTGTCGATTCCTTGCATATTGCCATGCTATCTCATCCTTCACCTAAACCGCTCTGATTGCGAATTGGAATTAAAAGTACTTTTCAATCTCTAATCTTTAGTTTCTCCAGCAATCCCTGACTTCCCGTTTTTTTACGAAGACCTCGAATGCCCCAGCCTCCGTCGAAATTCAATACCTCTCCTGTAGCCGGAATATTGTCATTTCGCGAGGCAAAAAATACGTAAGCCCCAGCATAATCTTCTCCGCACAATATACGCCCGATCGGAGCGGCTGACTCTACATTCTCCTTACCCGGTTCCAAGTCAACGTCTTTGTACCATTCATTATACATGCTAGTTAAGGACCTATTTTCCATTTCAAGTGAGGCAGGTCCTCTCAAATTCGTTAATGCACCGCCAATGGCAATGCCGTTCACCCGGATGTAAGGTGCCAATTCATACGCCAACTGGCGAACCAAGCCGACAACGCCGTGCTTGGTGGATGTGTAAAGCGGTCCGCCTCCGCTTGTGTAAAATCCTGCATTCGAAACCGTAAAAATCATATTCCCCCGAGTTGCTGCTATTTGCGGCAGACACGCCTTTGCCGCAAGCAAGTAACCCTTGACATTAACATGGAACATTTCATCAAATGCCTGATCCATCTTGTCTTCTGGAAGATCCACCAACGACATGTTGTAATCCCAAATACCGGCATTTGCAATGAGCGTGTCAATTTTCCCAAAACGTTCAACGCACTGGTTGACTGCAGACTTGAGGTCACTGAGTTGACGCACATCTCCCACCATTCCGATAACATTTTCACCATACTCTTGTTCAAGCTGACGAAGACTATCCGCCGACCTGCCAAGCACTGCAACCTTGGCACCCTCAGCCACGAATCGTTCCACGATGGAACGGCCGACACCGGATGAACCGCCTGTAATCAAAGCCACTTCATTGGCCAATCTCATATTAGATCCCCCTCACTCGTAAAATAGTCACCTTTTGCTTGCTCCTTGAGCATTCGCTTCTTGCTCCTCAAAGTACCCGTCTTCAAAAGCCACATATACATCGTCTCCATCAACCCGTACTGGATACTTTTCCAAAGGTTTCCAAGGTGGGGCCATCTTTACCTCTCCCGTGCGGGCACAAAACTTACCCATATGCAATGAGCAAACGATGACATCTCCCTCTAGATAACCGCCTTCAGACAGCGACCATTTGGCGTGAGAACAGCGGTCTTGTGTTGCAAATACTTCGCCATTTACTTTAAACACCGCTACTGCCGTGTTTCCCTCCACTACCTTTAACCCCTCATCATCCGGTAGATCAGACAACTTGCAAACATTTGTAAACTTCATAATCTATTTCCTTTCAACTGTAGTAATGTTTAAAAAAAGACAGACAAGTTATTTGCCAAAAGCGTACTTTGATCAATCAAAATTGTTCGACGGGCAATTTTAAAGCCCAATCCTCCCTCTGAACGACGCAGTACATCTCGGCGCTCACCCGGAAAAATATCTGCCTGATGTTCCGAACGGTTACGATACACGATAAATGACGATGCTACCTCAATCGTGTTCGGTTCCTCCATTTCCCGAATAATGACATTGGAAATAATATGCCGTGTACGTGAAACCGGATTCTCCGCCCAGTTCACCCCCGATACTCTCGCTCGAATACGTCCGCGCATCGTTTCATGGGTATCATCATAGTGCGCACCTTTTCCTAGCGGCGCATACTCCTGCGACACTTCTCTACCTAATCGGTTCATACGAATTGGCATCCAATAATGAATATCCTTGTCCATCAGTTCGAACCACGCTTCAAACTCCGAGTGGTCTAACAGCTGCGCTTCCTTGTAGTAAAACTGCTCAATTTCCTGTTGCAGTTCCAGACTCGTACTACTTTCCGCCCATTTAAACGGTTTGATTAACTCCATTATTTCCATGACCTTCATCTCCCCTTGTTTTAATCCTAAATCGTATGACATCCGATCCCTCATATGTGCAGACAACGGCCCCAACTTAAGATTGGGGCTTCAATGTTTCCCAACTCGGTTCCGACATCATGCGGGCCCAATGGGAATATAACCCTCTAGCTGCTTCTTCAGAAAATACATAGGAGGTTTTACCCGGAAATTCCGGATTGTTTTTTCCCGGAAGATTCAGCCCCATTTGCATAGCCAGCGGTGCAGTTCTGGACTTGTACCCACGAAGAGCGCTCTGAATTTCAACCCAGTTCTCCCCGTCATCCTGCTCGAACACTCCACTGGCACTGAACGTACGGACATTTTGACGAGCCAGTTCATCCTTGATTTCCTGCGGCGCATCCTTATCAACGACGACGAAGGCCCACACCTCAATCTGACCCGGCCCCTTCGGATGCCAGGTCCTTACTGTGTTCATACCATACGGCAAGAATGAGCAGTTTGGAAAGATATTCATGTGGCTTGTCCCCATTCTGTGGTATGGCAGCAGAGGGGCCAGACGTTCCTTCGCCTTTTCATAAGCAGGGCCTTCGCTATAATATTTGTCGACTATGGGTCCTATGCGGTGCGAACCTCTTGCTGCATCAATATAAAAGCCGCATCCATGACCGCCCCATTTGGCACTGAACTGATGTCCTTTCATATGAGGCTCAAAACTGGATATATCTTGCTCGGGTGGCATCCCTGCAACTACAGCAGCCATATGGGATGACGGGGCATGGTACATGTCACTGGCAAATTGCTCCGCAGCAAACTTCCAGTTACAGTCAATCACCCACTTTTGCATGACCCCGATGGCTTCTGTCCCTGCCTCGGAACGATCCAACATGGTGTCCATGTAAGGGGTTGCATCACTTAAATAGGTCAGCAAATCCGGCGCTTCCGGATCCCAGTTGGCAAATACTAACCCTTTGTATATCTCCACCCTTGCCTGCATCGGCCCCCACTCTTCTTTCTTGAATCCCGAGAATGCTTCTTCTTCAAACGGCACATTTACCAGATTTCCTGCTGTGTTATACGCCCAGCCATGGTAGGTGCACGTGAAGGCCTTGGCATTCCCGCAATCCGCCCGGCAAATCTTCATCCCACGATGCCGGCATTGGTTATGGAACACCTTGATGCTTTTATCTCTCTGCCGCACCATCACTACAGGATCTTCTCCCATATAGGTGGTCAAGTAATCCCCCGGTTTGGGAACATGGCTTTCATGGCCAAGAAGCAGCCATGAACGGCCAAAAACCCTCTCCAATTCCAACTCATACAGTTCCTGATCCGTATAAATGCGTGGATCTAACAATCCCTTCTCCTCATCGATAAGGCCACGGATTGCTTCTGGTGTCCATTTTCCTGAATTAAGGCTCATAGATTAAAACCTTCCTTTCTATTTAAAATTATGAATTGAAATCGCTTTCTTCTATCAAGTTTAAATTTTTTTACGATTAAAAAATACAGCAAAAAGTGCTTTTTTTTCTGTATTTTTTAAATATTTAGTACAAAAAAAGTTATAAAATTTTCCATTTTACAGCGCACGGAATATAAAGATAAATTGTGCTGAATTGCTTTTGCTTTGTGTTATTCAAAGTAGTTGATAACTTATTTGAGCTGCTTACTGGTGGATTCGGTCCGGTTTAGTTGTTGCAATCGGCTTTAAAAGTTACTGTTTTACCGTAAAAGTGTTGAGGAGCTGGAGAAAGTAGAAGAAGAAATTGTCTTTCTAGAAAAAGAAGAGCTTGCTCATTTTCTTAAAAGAACATATACATTCAAACTGCTTGCTTCCATGTTCTCCTCTTATCGGAGAAAAGAAACATAAGAATATAGACATCACCGAAATGGCCAAACATTTAAATACAGATAGTAAGACATATAAGTCACTTGAAGAAAACCTCAAAAGTAATTCAGCACTTCTAAAAGAATATGGAGAAAAGCTCGGAGAAATATTAGGTGTTGGAAATTTTGAAGACTGGCTAGAATTAGTAGCTTCAACATTGATAAAAATTTTGCCTGTATCAACAATCGTCGGTGCTCACACAAAAAGTGATCTCGAAATAATAGAAATCAGTGTACCATCTGTCTATCAAAAAACAGATGAGAATGGAATCGGCTATTATATTACCTATACAGAGGAAGAATTAAAAAGAAATTTATTTAACCTTGATAATATACTCAACCAAGAAGTACACGATGTTTTATATAAAGATAAAGTGTTATCAAAATCTGAAATAGAAAAAGTAAAGACGATGCTGAAATTGTTATTGGAAGATGACTAATTAAAGGAGGCACATAATGGCTTACTTCCGTAAACGGGGGGATAAGTGGAGTTACACCGTCAACCTAGGCATAGACACTATTACAAAAAAACGAAAACAGATTACAAAATCAGGATTTTCTTCAAAAACAGCAGCTAAAGAAATGGAATTCAAAATTTCTAGAGGAGAATTTGTACAAGACTCTAATATGAACTTTCATACGTTAGCAGAAAAGTGGCTAGAAAGTTATTCAACACAAGCTAAAGTAAGTAGTGTACGTGCTAGAACGAAAGAATCTAACGTATTACTTAAACAGTGGACAAGCACACCAATAAAGAGTATTAGTAAGTCTGTTTATAGAGAATATTTAAATGAGCTGAGCAAAATGTATTCACAGAATTATATGGATGGGATTCATACAACAGGCAGAATGATCTTCAAATTTGCCGTTGAGTCTGAATGGTTACAACAGAATCCGACAGAAAACTATAGCCTTCCTAAACAACAAGCTACTATTGAAGAAGTTGAAAAGGAAAATCTCAGAAAGAAATTCCTAGAAAAAAACGAACTTATAGGATTCTTATCCCTTGCTCGTACTGAAGGACTTAGTAATGATTATACGCTTTTTTCGCTATTAGCCTATTCAGGCATTCGGATAGGTGAATCGTTAGCTCTCAAGTGGCCTGATATCAATTTTAGGAGTGGATCTATACGAATTTCCAAGACTTTATATAATCCCACGAACAACAAGGTGAATTACACATTGCTTACACCAAAAACAAAAGGATCTATACGTACGATTAAAATGGACGATCAGGTCATGAAGTTGCTAAAAAAACATCTACTACAGCAAAATAAAATGAAAATTCAAAACAGGAATCATTACTTGGATGAAAACTTTGTCTTCGCTTCACCAGAGGGATATCCATTGGTGCAAAAACTGCCTGCACTACGATTACAACGTCTTCTTAAGAAGTTACCTCATATTAACAAGGAAATTACGTTGCATTCATTCAGGCATACGCATACATCCTTACTGATCGAAGCAGGGGTGGGGTTGAAAGAAATTCAACAACGATTAGGACATACAGATATTCAAACAACGATGAATATCTATGCTCATATGACTGACAACATGGAAGAAAAGGCCTCCCATCAGTTCAGTAAACTGATGGAAGACCTTCAACTTTAAAAGCCATTTCCACGTTAGGTGAGCAAATAGGTGAGCATTTATATCTAAATACTCTTTAAACCCCTATATTTCAAGGGATTTAAAACCCTATTACATCATGCCGCCCATTCCGCCCATTCCGCCCATGTCAGGCATGCCCATGCCGCCAGCACCAGCAGGTTCTGGTTTGTCAGCAACGACAGCTTCTGTAGTTAAGAACATAGCTGCTACAGAACCAGCGTTTTGTAGAGCTGAACGAGTTACTTTAGTAGGATCGACGATACCTGATTCGATCATGTTCACCCATTGTCCAGTAGCTGCGTTGAAGCCAGTGCCTACTGCTTCGCCTTTAAGGCGCTCTACGATTACAGAGCCTTCAAGTCCAGCATTGTGAGCGATTTGACGAACAGGCTCTTCGATGGCACGAAGAACGATTTTCACGCCTGTTGCTACGTCGCCTTCCGCTTGGATTTCAGCGATTTTATTGTATACGTTTAGAAGTGCTGTACCACCACCAGCTACGATACCTTCTTCAACAGCGGCACGAGTGGAGTTCAATGCATCTTCAATACGAAGTTTACGTTCTTTCAATTCTGTTTCAGTAGCTGCACCGACTTTGATTACAGCTACGCCACCAGCTAATTTAGCAAGGCGTTCTTGTAATTTTTCACGGTCGAATTCAGAAGTTGTTTCTTCTAATTGAACACGGATTTGGTTTACACGAGCTTGGATTTGAGCTGTATCTCCAGATCCTTCAACGATCGTTGTATTTTCTTTTGTAACAACCACTTTAGACGCACGGCCTAATGAATCGATTGTTGCAGATTTAAGATCAAGTCCGATTTCTTCAGTGATTACTTCGCCGCCTGTAAGAGCTGCGATGTCTTCAAGCATTGCTTTACGACGGTCACCGAATCCAGGAGCTTTAACCGCAACAGCGTTGAATGTTCCACGAAGTTTGTTCACAACAAGAGTTGCAAGTGCTTCGCCTTCTACATCTTCAGCAATCAATAATAGCGGTTTTCCTTGTTGTACAACTTGCTCAAGTACAGGAAGGATTTCTTGGATATTCGTGATTTTTTTATCAGTGATCAAGATATATGGATTCTCAAGGACAGCTTCCATTTTATCTGAATCAGTAACCATGTATGGAGATGCATATCCGCGATCGAATTGCATACCTTCTACTACGTCCAACTCAGTTGTGAAACCTTTAGACTCTTCGATTGTGATGACGCCGTCGTTACCAACGCGCTCCATTGCTTCCGCAATCAGTTGACCCACTTCTTCATCAGCTGAAGAGATGGCAGCAACTTGTGCGATTGATTCTTTGTTTTCAACAGGTTGGGAAATGGCTTTCAATTCTGCAATTGCAGTATTGACCGCTTTCTCGATTCCTTTACGGATACCCATTGGGTTAGCACCAGCTGTTACGTTTTTAAGACCTTCACGGATCATCGCTTGCGCAAGAACCGTTGCAGTAGTTGTACCGTCACCAGCTACGTCGTTTGTTTTGCTTGCTACTTCAGCAACCAATTTCGCACCCATGTTTTCGAATGCATCTTCCAATTCGATTTCTTTAGCGATCGTCACACCGTCATTTGTGATAAGCGGCGAACCGAATTTTTTCTCAAGAACCACGTTACGACCTTTTGGTCCAAGCGTTACTTTAACTGCATCTGCAAGTGCGTCCACACCGCGAAGCATGGAGCGGCGAGCTTCTTCACTAAATTTAATTTCTTTAGCCATTTATAAGTACCTCCCTAAAATTTAAGAAAATTTTCGTTCAGTTAAGTATGATGTATAATTAGCCGATAACAGCTAGAATGTCGCTTTCACGTAAAATTAAGTATTCAGTGTCTTCGTATTTAACTTCAGTACCTGCATATTTTGAGAAGATAATTAGATCGCCTTGGGCAACCTCTAAAGCAACACGTTCGCCATTTTCAAGGACACGGCCAGTACCAACTGCTACTACCTTACCTTCTTGTGGCTTTTCTTTAGCAGTATCAGGAAGAACAATACCGCTTGCAGTTTTTTCTTCAGTTTGAACTAGTTCAATAATAACGCGATCACCTAATGGTTTTAACAAGTGAAACAACCTCCTCATATTCTCTTGATAATTTGTTTCATGATTATTAGCACTCTTCATCATCGAGTGCTAACACATTTATAATATTAAATAAACCGAGCCTTTTTTGCAAGTATCTTATTGAAAATTTTTTATTAATTTCTGATAAATTACGGGTAAACTACTTTAGCATAATGATTTCCTAAACATAGTCATTGAAATGTCATGTTAGGGGTACCTTTAAGTGGTGTTCTTCCCCAATTTTTGATACCATTTTGTAGTATGCGTTTATAGATTGTCCCCATGTCAGTAACGTTCCAAGCGGATGGGTGACTATAAAAGGAGTTTTCATTTTTGAAAAAAGAATATTGGTTCGTCATCATCACTTATATTGCCATGCAATTATCCAGTATTGTCGGGGTACCCATTTTCATGCTGATCGGGTCTTATACCGGAATGCCGGCTGATGAACTCGAAGTGAAATCTGCAGCATACTGGATAGTTTTCAGTTTTCTCGCTGCTTTATTCTTGATTCTTTTTTTAATGAGAAAAGATATGAGGGAAAAGCTGGACACGAGAAACCAAACTTCCGTATCCATGTCCATATTATGGGCAATTGCAGGAGTGTTCATGGCTCTTTTTGCGCAAAGCATTGCCGGAAGCATTGAACAAATGCTTGGGGTGGAGTCTGAATCTGAAAATACGCAGCAACTCATTTCACTCATTTACAAAGTCCCCATGGTCATTTTCGTCACTTCAGTAATTGGACCTATATTGGAAGAATTAATTTTCCGTAAAATCATTTTCGGATCACTTCATAAACGCTTTAACTTCTTTATTTCAGCTTTAATCAGCTCAGTTATTTTCGGCTTGGCGCATGGTGAATTTGAACATCTTCTTTTATATACGGCAATGGGCTTCACTTTTGCTTTCCTTTATGCGAAAACAGGCCGCATTCTCGTATCCATGAGCGCTCATATTGCGATGAACACGCTTGTTATCATCCTTCAAGTGGTATATCGGGAGGATATTGAGAAGATGCTAGATACTGCACAGGCCTTCATCGGAGGTTTATTATGAAACGTCAATCACCATTATTCATGGGCATCATTTATGCAGGCTTAGGAGCTCTTTTTACCGCTATCGCAATTCAAACCGTCAATTCTTCAGGATGGGGACTCTTTGCCTACATACTTGTCCTTATTGCGACTCTTGATTTTGGATCGGGATTACGCATGATCATGCTGCACTTTAAGATTAAATCCGCACAAAAAAATAAGAAAAAATAAAAAAACGCTGCATGGCTGCAGCGTTTTTTCATTCCTCCAAAGCGGCTTCTTCCACTACCGGATAATGTTTCAGGAAGTAGATGAGCGACTGAAGTTCCACGGCCAGGTCAATGTGGTGGACCCTTATGGATGGCGGCACGGTCAGCCGTGCAGGTGTGAAATTCAATATTCCTTTTATGTCAGCTTTGACTAGACGATCGGTTATCGTCTGGGCTACCTGTGCAGGCACTGTCAATATAGCCGCAGTAATATTATTTTCCTGCAATAGTGTATCGATTTGATCCATATGGTAGATGGGCACATCAGCTATTCGCTTGCCGACCTTTTCTTCAGAAACTTCGAAAGCCATTTCAATTTTTGTATTATTATTTTTCATGAAATTGTAATTTAAAAAAGCGGTTCCTAAATTCCCCACTCCGATTAAAGCGACTTTGGTCAATTCGTCTTGATCTAGTGTTTTCCTGAAGAAGGATAATAAATAATTGACATTGTAGCCGTAGCCTTTTTTCCCAAGCGCGCCAAAGTAGGAAAAATCACGGCGAATGGTAGCAGAATCCACTTTTACGGCTTCACTTAGCTCAGCCGAGGAAACTCTTTGTTTGCCTGAGGAATGTAAGTTCTTTAAAAATCGATAATACAATGGCAACCTTTTGGCTGTTGCCTGCGGTATCTTTGGGTCATGGTTCATTGTTCTTCCCCGCCTTCACACATGCTTTTCAACTTAATCTCTATCTGTTCGTTTTACTTGCCTTTTATAATCGCTACTAGACACTCCGCCTGTTTTCTCCACTAAGAATGTAGGCCCGATCACCATTCCCTTATCAATGGCCTTACACATGTCATAAACAGTCAAGGCAGTCACGGATGCAGCTGTTAACGCTTCCATTTCCACACCTGTACTCCCTTTTGTCTTAGCTTCCGTTTCAATCCTAAGCCTATATCCTTGTTCTTCTTTTTCCCAATCAAAGGCTATATTGACCCCTTGCAGAGCAATGGGATGGCACATCGGAATTATATTGGATGTATTTTTGCTGGCCATGATTCCTGCAACTTGTGCAACAGCCAGTACATCCCCTTTTTTCATTTTATGGTTCGTGACCAATTCATATATTTCATCATTCAATAAAATGCTCGACTGAGCCACTGCCGTCCGGGTTGTTTCAGGCTTAGCACTCACATCGACCATTTTGGCCCTGCCCTGTTCATTAAAATGCGTTAAGTCTCCCATTTAAGTAACCCCTCCTAAATCATACACTATTATTCCACTTTATGTAACAGCTTTTCTTTCAGCTTGGAACCAAGCTGTTGCCGATAATAACTAAAATACGTTAAACTAACAGTAATCAATTGAGGTGAAATCTATGATTTTATTACAAATCAATCAACTATCGAAATATTATGGAGCTGAACTTATTTTATCAAATATGAAGCTCGAAGTTCAAAATAAAGATCGAATTGCCCTTGTCGGCCGAAATGGCGCCGGCAAATCCACTCTGCTAAAAATCATTGCCGGGCAGCTTTCCCATGATGGCGGTGAAATAATCAAACCAAAAGGCGTCACCATCGGCTATATGGCCCAGGATACTGGATTGGAATCCGAATTGACCATTTGGGATGAAATGCTTACTGTATTCACTGATCTTATAGAGCAGGAAAAGGAACTGCGTCGCCTTGAGGCTGATATGGCCAGACCTGATATCTTTGAAAACGAAACGGTTTACCAAAAAGTGCTGAATGAATACGACACTTTGATGGTGGCATTCAAAGAGAAGGGCGGTTATCAATATGAAGCGGATATCCGTTCCGTATTGCATGGTCTTCAGTTTGCCGACTTTGACTATTCTACCCCAATTTCCACTTTAAGCGGCGGGCAAAAAACAAGGCTTGCATTAGGTAAGCTGCTTTTAAGGAAACCGGATATATTGATTCTGGATGAGCCGACGAACCATTTGGATATCGAAACCCTCTCTTGGCTTGAACAATATTTACAAGGCTACCAGGGAGCTGTCCTCATTGTTTCCCATGACCGCTATTTTTTAGATAAAGTAGTAAACCTGGTTTATGAGATTTCCCGGAATAACATGAAAAAATACCATGGTAATTATAGTTCTTACCTAGAGGGAAAAGCGGAAGATTATGAGCGGGACATGAAACTGTTCGAGAAACAGCAAGGGGAAATCGAAAAGCTTCGCGATTTTGTCCAACGTAATATCACAAGGGCTTCCACAACGAAAAGAGCACAAAGCAGACGTAAACAGCTCGAAAGGATGGATGTACTGGACAAGCCGCAAGGTGATGAAAAATCCGCGAATTTTTCTTTCCAGATTGAAAGGCAAAGCGGAAATGAAGTACTCCACCTCCAGGACCTGGCTATCGGATACGAAGGGGAAACGGTATCAAAGAATATTAATTCCCGGATGACAAAAGGAGAGAGCATAGCACTTGTCGGCCCAAATGGAGTTGGAAAATCAACTTTATTGAAAACGATCATTTCCAAGCTGCCTGCCCTTTCTGGGGATTTCCGTTTTGGAACGAACGTAGAAGTCAGCTACTACGATCAAGAACAGGCTAACCTTGTTTCCAATAAACGCGTACTCAATGAATTATGGGACGACTATCCCCTTAAACCGGAAAAGGACATTCGCACCGTACTCGGTAATTTCCTATTTAGCGGGGACGATGTTTTGAAAACCGTATCCACACTAAGCGGGGGCGAAAAGGCTCGGCTTGCTCTAGCCAAAATGATGATGCAAAAAGGGAATTTTTTAATTCTTGATGAACCAACGAACCATTTGGACCTCGATAGTAAATTGGTGCTTGAAAATGCATTAATTGATTATCCGGGAACTATTCTATTCGTCTCACATGACCGTTATTTCATAAACCGGATAGCAACGAAAGTGATAGAGCTCTCCAAAGACGGCAACGAAGAATTCCTCGGTGATTATGATTACTATGTAGAGAAGAAACAGGAGCAAGCGGAAATCCAAGCACTTGAACAGCAGGATCAGGCTAAAACTTTAGATGCGGCTGCAGAAAAAACAAATTACAAAATTGATAAAGAAGCAAAAAAAGCTGAACGCCAGCGAAAACGGCGCATTGAGGAAATCGAGACAGCCATGGAGCTTCTTGAAACTGAAATAAACGAATATAATGACCTCCTATGTGATCCAAATGTTTTTCAGGACCACGAAAAAGTAATGGAAGTCCAAACAAAACTTGATCATGCACAAGAAAGTCTGGATCAGCTTCTCGAAGAATGGGCTGAACTGGAAGAATGATAAAAGACCGAGTCATTGACTCGGTCTTTTTCTTTTCCAACCAAAGTGTCGCTTGAAAGTTATCCACAAATTTGTTAACAAACCACTTACCGCTCATTAGCCATTAATTTGAGTTATACACATTATCCACAGAAACATATCCACTTATCCACAAAATACCCCTTTATACACATGCAGGATGATTATCAAAAAAACTTTATCCACAGAATATTCTATTATTTTATTAACACGATAAAAAGACAGGATGCCAAAGTGAGGGATCCTGTCTTCTCGTCCATTAAAATGCTTCTATATCCAATCCAGGATTTCCGTTCAAATCCAAACCGGATCTCTTTCCCTTTTCAAACATGACACTGCCAGCAGCACCAATCATGGCAGCATTGTCGGTACAAAGATAGAGGGGCGGAATGGATATATCCATAGGTAAATCCTTAAAAGCTTCCGTTAATGCTTCCCTAAGGCCTTTATTTGCCGCAACTCCTCCAGCAAGCAATACCTGTTTCACATTATATTCCTTTGCAGCCTTCACAGCTTTCATTACAAGCACTTCTATCACGCTTGCTTGGAAACTTGCCGCTAAATCTTTAGGTTCAATTTTTTCCCCGCGCTGTTCTGCATTATGCAAAGTGTTGATTACCGCTGATTTCAACCCGCTGAAAGAAAAGTCATAGCTGCCATCCAACCATGCCCTAGGCAGTTTCAAGGTTGGTGAGCCTTCTTGCGCAAGCCTATCGATATGAGGCCCGCCAGGATAAGGGAGCCCCAAGGTTCGAGCCACTTTATCATACGCCTCTCCTGCTGCATCATCCCGCGTCTCCCCGATCACCTTGAAAGAACCCGGTTCTTCTAAAAGCACCAATTCCGTATGACCTCCCGAAACGACTAAAGAAAGCGCAGGATATTCAATCTCCTGAATAAGCCGATTTGCATAGATATGACCAGCGATATGATGCGTACCGACAATCGGGATTCCATGTGCGAAAGCTACAGCCTTCGCCGCATTCACACCTATTAATAGAGCCCCTACAAGGCCGGGACCTTCAGTAACGGCAATGGCATCCAAGTCTTCATATGTCACACCCGCTTGCAGCAGCGCTTCTTCAAGAACAATCGTAATTTGTTCTACATGATGACGGGAAGCTATTTCCGGGACGACACCGCCAAAACGTTTATGGCTTTCTATTTGTGAAGCCACGACATTACTCAGTATCTCCGTTCCATTTTTTATCACGGCTGCCGCAGTTTCATCACAGCTTGTTTCAATTCCTAATATAATTTGATCTTTTTTCATGAAAAATTCACCCACATTACATAAGCATCCTCTTGATTGTCTGTATAATAATTCTTTCGGATTCCGCCCTTTTGGAAACCAAGTTTTTCATAAAGCGAAATGGCTACGGCATTACTGACACGGACCTCAAGTGTCATCCTCACCACACCCATTGAAATGGAGATTTCAATCATCTTCCTGAGCAAAGCTTCTCCAAGCTTTTGCCCTCGGTATTCTGGTAATATCGCAATATTGGTGATGTGCGATTCATCAATGACGATCCAGGCACCGCAATAACCGGCAATTATCCCTTCATCCTCTATCACCATGTATACAGCATATTGATTATGATTCAATTCATTAAAAAAGGCTTCCCGGCTCCAAGGCAAAGTAAAGGACTGCTTTTCCACGTTAAGCACCTGGTCGATATCTGCCGTATTCATCTTTCGGAACGTCAATGTTTTACTCATAATGATCGTCGCTTTCCTTGTTTATTTCCCCTGCTGTTCAAGCCACTTAGCTTCTGCTTCAGCCATGCGGATATAATTCGGTACAAACTGGTGAACATCCACTTCAGCCTTATCAAGACCAATGAAGGCCAGTTCGCTTGGCCTTGAATTATATGACTGTACTGGAGCAAATACCGCTAATTCGCCTAATGCATCGGTAATTGCATCCCGATGGATGTCCACATCTTGACCAACAAATAAAACAGGACGATTTAATTCCTTCAATTGATTCGCCCACTCAGAGGATAGAATATTACAATCTTCAATGACTGTCTTTAAAGAATCCTTTTCCATTTCATATAATCCAGTATAAATCTGCCCTCTTCTTGCATCGAACAAGGGAGATATCAACCCGTTAAAATAACGTCCATTAGCTGCTAAAACCTCTAAGCTGGAAACACCTGATAACGGAATCTGAAGCGTCCAGGCCAAGCTTTTCGCTATCGTCACTCCAATCCTGACCCCTGTATAGGAGCCTGGACCTTGAGCGACTACTATCTTAGTCAATTCCTTCGATTTAGTATCGCAGTCCCTCAACAGTGTTTCAATTGCTGGCATTACCCGCACCGAATGATTTTTCTTTAGGTTCGTCGTATACTCACCAATTACTTGATTCCCGTTTACAAGTGCAATCCCTAATGTGAAATTCGATGTATCTATAGCTAAAACCTTCATCAAATAATCTCCTTACATAACTTTACATATCGTTCGCCTTTGCCTTCCAAAACAATACGCCGGCTTGTATCGCCCAAACGATAGATATAAATGGTCAAGATTTCCTCTGGGAGGTGATCCTTTATTAAATGGGCCCATTCAACGACAGTCACACCATCACCATCAAAATATTCATCAAAGCCTAAATCTTCTTCCGATTCACTTACCCGATAGACATCCATATGATACAAAGGCAAGCGACCCATGTACTCCTTTATTATCGTAAAGGTAGGGCTATTCACCATTCTGGTTACACCCAATCCTTTAGCCAGCCCTTTTGTGAATGCCGTCTTCCCTGCACCCAAGTCACCTTCTAGAGCCAGCACATCTCCACTGGAAAGCTTTTGTGCCAATTTGTGCGCAAATTGCGCTGTTTCTTCCTCATTCTGAGAAATCCATTCAACATGTTGCATATATCAATCACCTTTATCATTATTAGGAAAACGTCCGTCCTATAATTCATGTCGAGAACCATAAACGCAATATTATGGAACAAAAACCATTCTATATGTAGTTTACCTTGTTTCAAAAGAAGAAACAAATAAGTTAAGGACATATTATTCGAATTTCAGATAAAACAAAAAAACGAAACCTAAGTTTCGTTTTTTTCATGATTGCGGGGACAGGATTTGAACCTGCGACCTTCGGGTTATGAGCCCGAC